>CAYSYX010000020.1:0-48164 GCA_964435055.1 uncultured Polyangium sp.
ATCCTGCATTGGCCACCGCGGGTTCCGGCGACGTGCTCACGGGTATCGTGGCGGCTTTCGCGTGTGCATTGCCGGCGGAGCAAGCGGCATGTGCGGGGGTGCTCGTGCATGCGCTCGCGGGCGATCGCTGGCGGGCGCGAACAGGATGCGATCGAGGATTGTTTTCCGGGGAAATTCCAGACGAAGTGCCCGGGATTATCGCGGCGTTGGCTCGAGGCGGCGATCCGTTGGAAGTTTGAAGGATCTTGCTTCGGACCGCCGTTCGTTCAAGAAAAACGTTTGGCGGGGTTATCTACGACGACGGAATCAAATCCCGTCGCAAATCGGGATGTCTGCTGCGCACTTCATATCCAAGCCGCAATCCGAACTTGCGCATTCGTCGCCTCCGACGCATGTTTCGCCGGCTGCCTTCAGTGCCGTACACTTTTTTGAGGCATTGTCGCAATATGAGTCTTTGCAATCATAGGAACTGAAGCAGTCCCCGCCGATCGCTTTTTTCTGGCTGCACTTCATCGTCGTGAAATCACAGTATTCGCTTGTGCAGGCGAGGCTCGACGAGCATGGTTGGCCATCGGCGGCGGGTTTGACGCAAACTTGCATACCGTTGACCGTGTCGCATCCAAGGCCGTCGACGCAGCGGAAGTCGGGGCAAGCTTCGCCTTCTTTGGGCAACACCGTGCATTTGCCCATCATTGCGCCTTGTGGTATCGGGCAATACGAACCGGCGACGGCACATTCATTCTCTCCGCCGCAATCGCCGCCGTCGGCCACGAGACCCACGAAGACCTTGTCACATTCTGCATCATTGAGCGGGGAGTTACCGGAAAGCAGCGTGCATTCCTTGGTGACTTTTCCAAAGCACGTACCGGCCAGCGCGGCGTCGTATTTGAGGCGGCCGGCGTTCACCGCGTCCGTGAGCGATTTGTAAATGTACGTATCGAGTTGCGCCTTGAATACCGTATTGCATTCCGCCTCCGTTTTCGGTATGGAAGCCAGGCCGTCGAACAATTGGCCTTGTTCCATCGTGGTGCAGCAACTGAACGCCATTTCGCAATATAAGGCGCTGAACTTTGACGACAGTTCTTCCAACGGTATGGGGCTCGCTCCCGCGCCTCCGGTCGAGTTCGTATTCGTATCGTCGCCGCAACCCGCGAGCACGCTTCCGCCCACGACGGTGGAAGCCAACAAGAAAGCAATGGTTCGTTTCATGGTGATCCTCTCAAGAAAGCCTCGAACACATAAATTTGCATTCGAGGCGCATGGTCGTAGCATGGAGTCCGACGACGTGGTAGTGCCGGAGGAGCCTTTCATTCCAATTCGTCGTCTCGCGATCGCCCTTGACGCATCCGTCACGCCTCGTTATGTCGACAGAGCCATTTCGGAACAAACCACATCGAGATATTCCAATGCGACAAACCTACCGGCGAATGATCTTTCCAGCTTTGTTTTCAACAATGATTGCCGCTTGCAGTGATCCGGCGGCTCAAAATAACGCATCATCGAGCAGCTCGGGCAATACCGGAGGTTCGGGGGGAGAAGCCGGTATGGGAGGTTCCGGCGGTATGGGAGGTTCGGGAGGCATGGGCGGGGCCGATCTGGGTCTTGTTCCGGCGAACAGCGCCGAATTATTCCCATGGTTGCAAGCCGGCAACTATATGGGCTTCAAAGCCGAATCGGCAAAACATGCTTCATTGGGGCCGCATGGCATGAACGTCCTCACGTTCGTCAATCCGACATTGTTTGATGCCTTGAGCGCCGGATCGACGAATTTTCCCGTCGGTTCGGCGGCGGTCAAAGAGCTTTGGGGAAATGGCTCGAAGTTGTTGGGATGGGCGGTTTTCGTGAAAATCCAAGCCGACAGCGCCAATGGAAACGGGTTTTACTGGTACGAAAACTACAGCACGACCGATCCTTCGAGTCCGGTGGCCGACGGAACCGGCGTGGGCCTTTGCGCGGGCTGCCATTCCACCGGCACGGATTTCTTCAAGTCGCCGTTTCCGCTGCAATGATTCACTTATCGCGAAGGATTGCGAGGTCGTAGGGACGGCCTCGTCTCGCCCGGCATATTCGATGTTTTCCAGGGATCGGCCACGCCGCTTTGGTCCGCAAGAGCTCGAATCGCATACGCCAGCCCGTCTCGCAAGGTTCCGAATGTACGAACGCTCGTCAGTTCCACACCGAGCGACACGATCGTTTGCGCAATGGTCGGCCGAATTCCCGTGACGATTCCCTCCGCTCCCAAGAGCCGAATGGCGGAAATCATATTCAGCAAATGACCCGCCGTCGCGGTATCCACCACCTCGACGCCCGTCAAATCCAAAATTGCAAAATAAGCCTGCGTTTGCGCCACACGTTTGAGCAAATCGTCCGTCACGCGCGCTGCACGACGACTATCCACGACACCCACCATCGGCAGCGTCACGACGCGATCCCATACTTGAATGACCGGTGTTTCGAGGTCCGAAATGACGGCTTGTTGCCGTTCGATCAAGGCGAATTTTGCTTCGAGGTCCACTTTGGCCCGATGCGCTTCGGTCACATTGAGGCTCAAACCAATGACGCTCAATCGCTTTTGGTGATGATCTTTTACCGGGACATACCAATTCTCCCAAGTGGCACCTCCGACGTTGCTGACGTCATGATGACGTTCGCCGGCCAACGCCCGAAGAATTCCCGTCGAATCCGGAAACAGTTCGAAAATATTCTTTCCCACGAGCGAACCGCGAGGAATCCCGATTGCTTCGCAGCCGCGACCGTCGTGATACGTGAACGTCCCTTGTTCATCAATCGCCCAAACGACGATTTCGAGCTCGCCCAACAATGCTCGTAATGCGCTCATCATGAGCGACGTGTTCGAATCGAATTCGTGCCCGTTCACCCTTGCATGACCGTTCGAACCGACCGAATCTTGTTTTGCCGGATCGCCGTCGACTTCGGGCTCGCGTTGTCGCAGGACTACGGTTTCCATTTCATGCTGTGTCATCATTTCCCCCGTTCAAGCCATGTCGGTCGTTGTCGACACGATGCGTAATCAATGCTGTTCCATCGCCCTACGGCGATTTCGAGTCGATCTTGATGATGCTACTTGGCGGATGAGGAGCATGTCTCGTCGGGAGCTTCCTGATCTTCGGGTACTGGATTCGAGCAGTTCGGCATCGGCAATGACGCTTCCTGGTCATGAAATGGTCCGATCGCTTGGGCCCCATGCGGATGCGTATGTCGAAGGATCCTGGCGAACGAAAGTCGTGGCGCGGGGAGCGACGAATCGATTCGTCCATTGACCTCGGCGCGCGTTTGCGATACGACTCTTCAATGCACCTGATCTCGAAACCGCTCTGGGCCGTTGCATTTGTCGTTTTTTCCGGCTGCGGCGCCGCAACTCCCGGCGCCAAGTCCAGCGACGGCGGGGCGTCCGAGACCGACGTCGACGTCAAACAAGCCGAATGCAACGCTGTCGAAAACAAGTTCAAACAAATCGACGAAGCGGTCAAAGGGGTCAAAGGTGCTGCCGCCGGAAAAGCGCTGGTTCCCGCGCTCGAGAAAATGGCGAAGGAGTTCAAAGAATCGCCTATGAAAACCCCGGGGCTCGATAAAGCCACCGTGGAGCTCACGACGGAAGCCGATTCTTTTACCGCCAAAATGAAGGAGCTCAATGCCGCATTCGATGAAATGGAGAAAGTGAATGCGGTTCTTCAGACGTGGCAAACCAAGGTGGAAAAAGTCGCCGAGGAATTCGACGTGGCGTGCGGCAAAGCGCCCAAAGAGGAATGCGAGGCCATGGGCAAACGCGTCACGAACATTCCGAACCTCGAAGGTGACGGTTATGGCAAGTATGCCGATGAGCTCGAACGATTCGTGAAAACCACGGGCGAATACGAAATCAAAGACGCCGGATTGCGCACGTCGACAAAAAACATGCTCGGTGTCTTGAGTGAAGCGGTCAAACCGATGCGTCGCCTGGACGAACTCATGACCGACGTGAAAAAACGCGACCCGGGCGCCGCGCAGCTCAAAGCGAAATTCAATCAAGTGCGCGAAATGTGCGGTTTGCCCGTGCGCAAATGAATGCGGCAACGCATCGCATGAGAATTCGACCGTTCAGGCGTTCGGAGATCGATAACCGATGCCCACCGCTTGCTGCACGAATTTCTTGGCGACCATTTCGCGAACCATGAATTCCGCGACATCCGCGCGGCTGATTTCCACATTTTCCCCCCCGGCTTTTTCGCTTTCCACCTCGTAACGCCCGCGTTTCGGGCCATTCAGAAGCCGTGGAGGGCGCACGATGGTCCATTCCGCATCGCTTGCTCGCAAATATTCTTCCGCTCTGCGTTGATCCTCGATGACGTGTCGGAGCAATCGGCGCACCACGTTGCGCACGAAAAACGATTCATCCGCATTTTGAATCGTGCCGCTCGACGTCAGGCACACGAAACGTTTGACGCCGGTTTCCGCCATCGCCCATAAAATGGCTTTGGTGCCTTCCGAATACAACGTTGTTTTACGCAAGGCTTTGCCCGGGCCCAAGGCGCTCAATACCGCATGCATTCCCACCATGGCCGGGCGTACGGTCTTCCAATCGAGCACGTCGCCCACGGCCACTTCGAGGCGTGGAGACCATATCGATACGGCTGCCGGATGACGCACGAAAAGGCGCACGTCATGGCCTTCATCGAGCGCTTGTGCGGTCAATTCGCGACCGGTCGGTCCCGTGGCTCCGATGATCAAAACCTTCATGACTCGACCATCATCGTCCGTCGTTGACTTTTTCGCAACATCTTCTGATAAGATGATCCGATGGCGCCGCCTTCCAAGCCCATTCCGTCGTCGGAAATCACGCCCGAGGCCGTATTCATGCGGCGCCGAGAATTGCTGCGCGACGCGGGCCTTTATGTGGCCACATCCGCGGTATTCGGGGGAGGTCTCGTCGCGCTTACGGGATCCGGGAAACGTGCGCAAGCGGTTTCACTCGAACAAGCGCCGGATTTTGCGCAGCCGGCCCCGTCCGGCGTCACTTCCGCGCGGCAGGCGGTCGTCGATATGGACAAGGCGTTCGTGACGAACGAACCCAAAACGCCGTTCGAAGATGTCACGACATTCAACAATTTTTACGAGCTCGGTTTGGACAAAGAAGATCCGGCGAAAAATGCCCGAACGCTCAAGCCGCGGCCCTGGACGGTGACATTCGAGGGGGAAATCAACAAGCCTCAAAAAGTCGACATCGATACGCTGTTGAAATGGTTTGGCGCGGAAGAGCGCGTTTATCGAATGCGTTGTGTCGAGCGTTGGTCGATGGTGATTCCGTGGCTCGGGTTTCCTTTGCACAAGCTCATCGAAAAGCTCGAGCCGACGTCTCGGGCCAAATATGTTGCGTTTACGACGTTGCTCGACGTTGAACAATTGCCGGGTCAGCTCTCGGACGTTCTCGACTGGCCGTATGTCGAAGGATTGCGCATCGACGAAGCCATGCATCCATTGACCCTCATGGCTGTGGGTCTTTATGGCAAAGCGCTTCCCGGGCAGAATGGTGCGCCTTTGCGTCTCGTTGTGCCGTGGAAATACGGATTCAAATCCATCAAATCGATTGTCCGTATCGAGTTCACGGAAAAAGAGCCCCGTACAACGTGGAATAATTCTGCTCCACGTGAATACGGGTTTTACGCGAATGTCAATCCCAACGTGGATCATCCACGATGGAGTCAGGGGCTCGAGTTACGCATAGGGGATGCGGAAAAACGTCCGACGCTCATGTTCAACGGTTACGAGCAGGAAGTCGCGTCGCTGTACACGGGCATGGATTTGCGGATGTATTACTGATGGAATCGATAGCGCTACAAAATCCGGCCAAACGCGTTCATCGGGCCAAACTTGGCTGGCTCGTACCCGCCGTGACGACCGGCGGGCTCTTGCCCTTGTTGGTGCTCGGCATTCGCGCCTGGCGCAAGGACTTGGGAGCCAATCCCATTGCCGAGGCGCTCAATGAATTGGGCCTCTTGGCGCTCGTGCTGCTGCTCCTGTCTCTTGCCGCGACTCCATTGCAGATCGTCACGCATTGGAAGTGGCCGATTCGAATTCGCAAGACCTTGGGGTTGCTTGGATTCTCGTATGTATGTTTGCATTTTTTGCTGTACGCGGTCGTCGATCAATCTTTCGCTTTGAAAGCGATCGGTGAAGACATCGCGAAGCGCCCCTTTATCCTCGTAGGATTCGTCGCGTTTGTCTTGTTGATACCATTGGCTCTCACGTCGACGTCCAAATCTCTGAAGTCGCTTGGGTTTGCTCGATGGAAGCGACTTCATCGACTCGTATATCCCATCGGCATTTTGGCTGTCGTGCATTTTCTTTTGCGCGTGAAAAAGGTCACCGCCGAGCCTTTGGTGTATGCCATTGTCCTGGCTGTCCTTTTTCTCGTTCGCATCGTTGATTTCATTTGGGAACGAATGCAGAAGAAATCTGCAAAATAGTGGACGACCATGCGTCGCGTCACGGTCTTCGAGGTTGGTCGGGCCAACGATTTGGTGCGAATTGGAATCCGGCCTGCCGGTAGGTAACGAGGCTCGATCGGCCGATTGCGTCAATTCTCCGACGCTTTCGGTGGAGGACGTGGGTCGGTTTTGTCGGACGTGACGCCGGCAGCGATTATCGCTATCGTATCGGCTCATGAGATGCGTGCGGAATACGGGCGCAAACGGTGCGTGGCGACAATCGCTGATTGGGCGTGTTTGTGCAAAAATTGCGATTATCACGCCCGGGTCACGATGCGAAAAACAGTTGACGGGCTACGGGATGATCGGCAAAATAGCCTGTTGATGGTCACCGAACGCGAACTCGAGTCATTCGACGAAAGGGTCACGAATATCCTCGAAGGTATCGCGGCGGCGACACGCGGCGATTACGAAACGCGCGTTCCGCTCCTCGAGCGAGATGACGGCCTCCTCGAAGTCGAAGTGTCCGTCAACATGTTGATTGACGAGCTCGCGCTGCTCAAGTACGAGAATGAAGCGCAAAAGATTGAAATTCAAGCGCAGGCGCAGAGCTTGGCGGAGCGTGATCGAGCTCTGGTACGCGCTCTTTCCACACCGCTCATCAATGTTTGGCCCGGCGTCATTGCATTGCCGCTCATCGGCAAAATCGATGAAGAACGGCAATCGCGAATCTCCGAGGTTTTGCTGGCCCGTGTCTCGACGGATGGCGCAACCCACGTCATCCTCGACGTAACCGGGGTGTCCGATCCCGATGCATCCATGGTCAACGCGTTGTTATCGACCGCGCGTGCCGTCGCGCTCCTCGGTGCTCGGGCGATCATGACTGGTGTCACGGCTGAAGTCGCCCGAGCCATGGTCGAGCTTGATTTGCACATTGAGATTCCCACCCTGGCGCGTTTGTCGGATGCCTTGGCCATGGTTTTTCGAGAAAAACGCGAGAAAAAACTTCAACAACCGCTCCGCCGGCCGAAGAGCTTGTGATAAGACGAGGTGAGTAACATGCCGATTGTGGCTCGAGAAGATCAGACCAAAGGTGGAAGATACGTGATTCGTTGCCAAGTCAACGGTCACGTCAGTGGTGACGATGCCCGAGGATTGCTCGAACAATCCAAGGCGCTTGCCGCGCGCATCGGAACCATGGGTGATCTGTTGTGCAACGTTGCGTCGGGGACCGATTATTCGCCCGAGAGTCGGCGTATTTTCACCAAAGATTTTACGCCTTATACCCGGCGCACGGCCGTTGTCGTCACCAGCAAACTCGTTCGGGCCGCCATTAACTTCATGATGCGCATGTCGAATCGTGGCACGGAACTTCATTGTTTCGACGACGAACCCGCGGCGATGCAATGGCTCGATACTTGACCGTCGATTCGGGGTTTGGGGCGTAAGACGCCGTGAGCGATCCGCAGCCCCAAAGCTTCGATCAAATCAGATTCCGGCTCAATTCTCCGTCGCCTTTTCTTTCACGGTGGGGATCGTCAATCCTGCCGACCGTGCCAAACCCATTACGCCTTCCACCGCCGAAGCGATATAGCCGAATGGATTCGCTCCATCCACCGACGTAATGTGCACTTCGCCCATCTTCTGCTGGAATGCGGCGGCAAGATGCGGCAATTGTTGCGCCACGGTCAATTGAATGACCTCTTGCGACACCGTATTCTCCACTTCGCGCAGCGCCTTGGCTTTGGCCATTTCGAGTTCCTGCGTCAAGCTCGTCTTGCGCAATTCGATCTCCGTGATCGCCAATTCGGACTCCGCAATGCTGCGACGAACCTGAGCCAAAGCGGCCTGTTGCTGCAACATTTCAATCTCTTGCGTGGCTTCCGCCAATTTCGCCGCATGTCGTGCCGCCGTTGCTTCAGCCGATAGCTGCGCTTGCTCGATTTCCGCCTGCATTCGGATCGCCGCCATTTGTCGCTCGTGATTGATCCGCGCCTCATTGAATTTCGCTTGCGCGGCCAATTCTTCGATTCGAGCCTGTTCGTCGGCGGTTTGCTTGCGCTGTTTCAATTCCAATTCCGCCGCCAGCTTCGCCAATTTGATTTCCCGCTCGACGGCGATCTTGCGTTCTTCCGCCGCTCGTTCTTGCACCAATCGCGCCTCGGAAACACGCGATTCCGAGCTGATTTCACTCAGGCGTGCCCGTTCGCTCGATTCTTGACGCCGGGTCTTGATTTCAACTTCCGCATTGAGCTTCGTCAATTCAATCGTGCGACTCGCTTCCGCCTCCACTTGCTTGATGGCTCGTTCCGTTTCCAGCGAAGCTTCGCGAGCCTTTTGCTCTTGCGCCTGACGGAAACGCGCCTGCATATTGCTGAAAACAGCCGCGGACAATACGCGCACGTCCTGAATTTCAATCGTATCGATGACGACGCCCCAACCCTTGTCGGTATCGTCTTCCAATCGACCGGCGCCCGAAACCACCGGCGCAATTTCGCGCATCAATTCCTGCGCAATGCCTTCTTTGCGGCGCACCAGGCATTCTTCCACCGTCAAATTCGCCACCAAGCGCCGAGCTGCGCCGACGAACATTTCGACGAGCATCTCTTCCAGTTTTTCCTGCGCTCGCTCCGGGAACGAGAAATTCAGCATGCGGAAAGCGATCATCGGTTCGGCGATGCGATACACGGCCAAACCCGTCACTTCGACGCCGACTTTTTCGCTCGTGACCTGATCCGCGGTAAAACGCAATTTTTGGATCGTGGTCGGAACGATGGCCACCGAATCGCCCGGCCATTTGAAGCATGATGCGCCCTGACCGGAGCTCGGCATGAGTTTACCGCGGCGCATGTGCACCAAAAATTCGCTCGGACGGGCGCTGATCCAGCCCCATTTCTTGGTTTTTTCGGGGTCCTCCGCCGGTTTGCCCGCGCGCCAGCCATCATTGTAACGAAGGCGGTTGGCATCCGAGTCCGACTTCGGCAAAACCATGGCCACGCTCGATGAACTTCCATTGGCGCTTCCATTTGCCGCGCCGTTCGTCTTCTTCGTCCGATATTCTTCATTCATCGTCATGGGCTCCACCTCGTCGAAACGCTTCAGCAGGATCCGGGCCAAGCACGAATACGCCTTGTAATTCAGGCGAAATCCGCGATGAGCCGGGCAGTGGGCGAAGGATGCGTCGAATCGATGCCTAGGCGCGCTTCGAATTGGACCGCCCGCTCCATTTTGGAACACGCCGCGAACGAAGGTATTGCGTCTTTCGTTTTGGATCGTCTTGGGACCCGGCCTCGACTGTGCTACGGTGCCGCGCTGCTCATGCGGTACCTCGTTCTGCTGGCAATGGCGCTGCGCAAGTCGCTCACGTTGGCGCTGCAATATCGCTGGGATTTCCTCTTGAGCGGGGGTTTGAGTCTTTTATGGACGGCTGCGGGGCTCGTGCCGTTTTACATTGCATTTCACAAGCGCCCTGCGGTCGAAGGCTGGACGTATGAATCGGCGCTCGTGGTCGTCGCTGTATTTACGATTTTGAAGGCCGTGCTCGACGGGGCGGTGAATCCATCTCTGTTGACGGTGGTGGATCAAATTCGCATGGGCACATTGGATTTCGTCTTGCTCAAACCGGCGGATGCGCAATTTCTTGTTTCGACGACGAAGTTCGACGTATTTCGAGTCGTGGATGTCGGGGCCGGTTTGGTTTTGGCCACGGTGGCTTTTGCGCTCATGGGGCGGACCCCGGGCGTGCTCGACGTGTTTGCCGCGAGCGTGATGCTCGGAGCGTCGACGGTGGTCTTGTATTCGATATGGATTTTGGTTATTTCCGCGGCGTTTTGGGTCGTCAAGGTAGACAATTTGGCGTATTTGTTTTCGTCCATTTTTGATTTTGCGCGTTGGCCCGTGACGATATTCAAAGGCATCTGGCGTATTGTATTCACGTTTGTGATTCCCATCGGGATCATGACGACGTATCCGGCCGAAGCGCTTCTGGGGAGCCTCACACCTTTGTTTTTTCTCGGCATACTCGCCGGTGCGGCCCTTTTTGCGCTCATCGCGAGAATCGTGTGGACGCGAGCGCTTGGACATTATACATCAGCCTCCAGCTAGCGCCTGCGAGCGCGTTTTTTGATTGGACCATGCCCGCTGATCTTCTTGCCGATACCGCCGTCACGTTGGTGCCCGGGTTTGACCGGAAATATGCCGTCGAATTGCCGAATTCATGGAATTGGCGCTTGCCCTCGGGCGGCGTGCTGATGACCGTCGGCATGCGAGCTCTCCGAGAAGCCGTCGGGGATCCGGCATTTCATCCGATATCGGCTACGTCCACGTTTTGTCAACCGGTGCCGGCGGGACGCATTGAAATCGACGTGGAAATCTTACGGCGCGGCAACGCGGCGACCCAAGCTCGAGCGTCATTGCGTACGCCCGATTCCGACGGCGTTTGTCTCGAGGTCAGCGCCACGTTTGCCCGGGAACGAAAAGGTCTTGGCATCGATTACCTCGATGCGGTTTTTCCGGACGTCTTGCCGATTCACGGCGCGCGTGTGTTCGAAGAGAACTATCAAATCGATGGCAAAGCGCGCCGCTATCGGTTTCTCGAAAATTTGGATATGCGTTTGGCGTTCGGGAACATTTGGTGGGAATCCGGATGGAGCGCCGGGCCGGCTCGATTTGCGCGCTGGATTCGTTACAAAGTTCCGCAAACCATGCCGAACGGCTGTTTCGATCCTTTGGCCTTTCCGCCCATTGTCGACATGATGCCTTCGGCCATTCGCCAAAAACTCGGTCCCGATGGCCCTCAGTATTACGCCCCAAGCTTCGATTTGACGGTGCATTTCCTCGATCCCACGCCGAGCGAATGGTTTCTCACGTCCACGTACGCGCGTCGCGCTCGGGCCGGTTATGCAACCGCGGAAGTGGAGGTCTGGAGCGAAGACAAAAAGCTCGTCGCGTACGGCACGCAAACGATGATTTTGCGAGATCCGGGAAGGTAAGCGCGTATGTCCGGACAAGCATCGGGGCACGCCGGCGCCGAAAGCGGCAAACGACTCCTGCAACGATTGCTCGATGACTTTGCGGCTCGTCCGCGTCCGATTCGCGTCGTGAAAAAGTCGTTGTTTTGGCATCAACGGGCGGCCGGAAAGGCGCTTTTTCTGATTACGTTCGGGGGCCAGAAAACCTATTTGTCCCATTACGTGACGACGCTTGGACATACCATTTACGTGCCCGACGATTTCGATGAATGGCGTGCGGAGTACGCCATCGAAGTATTGCGTCACGAAGCCGTGCATGTCGCGCAATTCGAGCGTTATGGTTGGATCGGCATGATCCTGCTGTATGGAGTTTTGCCGCTGCCCGTCGGCTTGGCCTATTTCCGCGCGCGGCTCGAATGGGAAGCTTATGAGGAGACCTTGTGGGCCACCGCGGAGCTGGAAGGTTTGGACGAGGCGCGATCCCCCGAACTTCGGCGCAAGCTCGTGCGTCGTTTCACCGGGCCGGATTATGCCTGGATGTGGCCTTTTCCGCGAATGGTCGAAGGTTGGATCGATAAAACCCTGGCCGAAATTGAAAAATCGCCCGATCGCAAGAGACCCTCGACAAAGCAGGCTCGAGTGCGGTAACTTGTGAAAACGCCGCCCAAGGTGTTTTTCAGAGGAAACTGCCGTGTGGTACTTGCTCGTCGCCGTTGCCGTACTCATCGCCGTCGTGGTTTACGACGTCACCCAGACGCGTCACGCCATCTTGCGCAATTTCCCGATCATTGGGCATTTCCGCTACTGGCTCGAAACGATCGGCCCCGAACTGCGCCAATACATCGTCACGAACAACAACGAAGAACGGCCGTTCAGCCGTGACGAACGGAGCTGGATTTACGCTTCGGCCAAAAAAGAGAACAATTATTTCGGGTTCGGCACGGACAACGACCTGGAACTGTCGCCGAATTACCTCATCATCAAGCATGCGGCATTTCCGTTGCCCGAATTGCACGCCGGCGAACCCGGGTATGATGCGAATTATCGCGTACCTTGTGCAAAAGTGCTCGGCGCCAAACGTAAACGCAAGAAAGCATTTCGCGCGTCCTCCGTCGTCAATACGTCGGCCATGAGTTACGGATCGCTCAGCGGTCCGGCCGTGGAAGCCATCAATCGCGGCGTCAAGATCGCCGGATGCATGCAAAACACGGGCGAGGGCGGGGTTTCACCATATCATCGTAACGGCGGGGATCTCGTTTGGCAAATTGGAACGGGGTATTTCGGTTGTCGGGACGATCGCGGTCGCTTTTCGATGGACAAGCTGCGCGAAACGGTGGCTTCGGCGCCGATCCGCATGATTGAAATCAAGCTGAGTCAAGGGGCCAAGCCGGGCCTCGGCGGCGTTCTGCCGGCCGCGAAGGTCACTCCGGAGATTGCGCAGATCCGTGGCATTCCCGTGGGCGAAACGTGCATCAGCCCGAGCGCGCATACGGCGTTTTCATCCGCGGACGAACTGCTCGATTTCGTGGAAAAAATTGCCGAAGAGACGGGTTTGCCCGTAGGCATCAAGTCGGCCGTGGGCGAAAGCAAGTTTTGGCAGGACTTGGCGCGCCTCATGGCTCGCGGCGACCGGGGCGTCGATTTCATTACGATTGACGGCGGCGAAGGCGGCACCGGCGCTGCGCCGCTCGTGTTCACCGATCACGTTGCTTTGCCCTTCAAGATTGGCATGAGCCGGGTGTATCGCATTTTTGCCGAAGCCGGTTTGACGGACGAGATTGTCTTCATTGGTTCGGGCAAACTTGGTTTCCCACACGTCTCGTTGCTCGCGTTTGCCCTGGGTTGCGATATGGTCAACGTGGCGCGCGAAGCGATGTTGTCCATCGGTTGTATTCAGGCGCAGAGGTGTCAGACGGGCCATTGTCCGACGGGCATTGCGACGCAAAACAAGTGGCTCATGCGCGGCCTCGATCCGACCGACAAATCGGCGCGACTGGCCAATTACGTCATGACGCTGCGCAAAGAAATCTTGCAGCTTTCAAGGGCTTGCGGCGTGCCGCATCCGGCGCTCGTCACGCTCGAGCAAATGGAGATCATCAACGATCGCTTGCAAGCCAAGCCGGCGCGCGAGATCTTCGAATACCAGGCGAATTGGGGATGCCCTTCGGCGAAAGATCAGGAATTGATTCGAAAAATCATGAATGGTCAAAACGTCGTGGAAACCGAGGCCGGACTGCTCGTTCCGGCGGCATGAATCAATCTTGCGTCAATGACGAGGGAGCCATTTCGAGAAAAATGGCTCCCTCTTCGGACAATCACTTGGATTCGACCGAAACCGTCACTTTTTCGACTGCGGGTTCGCAGGTCGTCTCGGTGCACACGGCGAATTTGACTTCCGCCGAAATGTCCTTCTTGCCTGCGCCGGACGATGTCGATGTCACAACAAATGAAAGCTGAGTCTCCGAATCGACATTGCCTTTGACTTTGGCCGATTCGACCGTCACGCCTTCCGGCGCCGTCAGCGTGACCTTGTGCGGGTATTCTTTGTTGATGTGATACGCGCCCTTGGACGTGACTTTGATAACCGAAGTGATTTTTTCGTTGGCTTTACCCTTGCCACCATTCACCGAAATCGAATACCCTTCGGCGGCAAATGCCGCCCCGGCAAACGTAGCAACGGCAAGAGCCGCGAAAGCAACAATCTTCTTCATGGGAATCAAGACCTCCTGACGATACCCAATGAACCACGTCTCGAGGATCTTGTCAATGGGCTGCTAAGGCATCGGCCCGCCATCGATAACCGGCCTGCGTAGCACAATGGTCAGCCGCGACGTCATCGGCAGGTTGCATTTCTCATCCATAACCGACTGCAACGTCTCCTCGTGATCCGCATACCCGCCGCCTTGGACGAGCAGATTCACCGCTCCGCTCGTCCATAATTCGCATACCAACAACTGCAAATCCACCGGCGGAGGTTTGCTCCGATCCACGTCGCATACCAAGTTGACACTGTCGTCCAGCGTCTTCCACGTCGCGGGATCGGACAAGACAAACGGTGGTTCTTTCGCCGCACTCCATTCCGCCGCCACGCGCGTGTCCGCAGGCAACGGCCCATCCTCCGCGCTGATCTCCAGCACGAATTGCGGCTCGGGAAGGCGTACGGGACAACCTCCGCCACCCCCCTCACCACCATCGACGTTCGGCGGAGACGAACCAGGTCCTCTGCATCCCAATAGACCCGAGACAACGGTGATGAGGAGAGGTATGCTCAGGACGAACCCTGGCTTCAGGCGGAGAATGGTCGAGCGGATAGGCATGACGAGGTTCTTCGATGCCGCAAACTCAGTTCGGAGGCGGCGGAGGCGGCGCGATCGTCTTGAGATTCATGCCGCCCGGATATTGATAACTCGTGTACGAACCATATCCGACGACTTGAATACCCACCGCTTCGGTCGCCAATAACACGTGTGCGCCATTGTTACCCGGCCCGAGCGTGACGCGATTGATGCCGTAATTCGAGCTGATCGCTACGGGTTGCTGTGCCACGTCCATTCCGTCGAGATTGATCTTTGCCGACATGGGCTGCACGATATCGACGACGCTGATGTCGTAATCGTTCGGCGCCAAGAAAACGTATTTCGTTCGGAATTGCTCCACCGCGATGACGTTGCTTTGCGCCGGATCGCCTTTGGCTTGTTGCGCTGCTCCCGGGTCGACGATTTCCGCACCCAATTGAAATGATCCCACAGCGAATTCGTGATCCCCGAGGACTTCGAACGGCGTCTTCACGACTCCCAATTCGAAGACTTGACCCGCGTTGATGCTGAGCGGCGCATTGGGCGGATTACCACCCGGATACGACAATTGCGTTCCATCCACGTTACCGTAAATGCGCACGACGTGACCCGCGGTTCCGCCTTTGGGGGATGTCGGAGGCACGACGAAGTAATGCTTTCCAAGCGTCTCCGCAGGGAGCACGGTTTCTTCGATATGGTCGCACGCCGACGTTCCAATGGGCATTTGCATACAGGGCAAACCCGAAATGACCTGAACGGGTTTGTCCGCGTAGACCAATGAACCGGCCGGATCCGAGCTGGGATCAAAAACGAGTTCCACGACTTCGCCGCGATTGATGCTGAATTGCGCCAGACCATTGGGACCCGTCGCCGGAACGCCTCCACCCGCCGAAAGATCTCCCTTGCCCGATACCTTCACTTGCACCGACGTACCATCCGCCGTCCCCGTAATGGCGAAATACGCGCCGATGTTCGCCGCGACCCAACCTTGTTGCGACGTAATGCGGTAATTGCCGGTCATCGCGGTGCTCGGCAATAACAGCGACGCGTCGTTCGAATACGAGAAACACTCGTTGAAGCATTGTTGCGCGGGGCAACTGCTCCAATTCTTCCCCGCAGGACCTCCTTGCGGCGCATATTCGAGCGCATTGAATTGATACACCGTGACCGGTTTCGTGCTGATCAAGTGATACGCGCCGTCGATTTCGCGCACCGTCGCCGCCAATGGCGTCGCCGCCCCACACGCATCGGCATCGGGCCCTTTGAGGTTCGGGACCCAAGGCAAGTAAATCTTCGCCAAACTGTTCGGATCCACCGTCGTCGTCGAGATCGACTGGGCTCCTCGCGTCACCGTCACCTCGGCCGGTTGATCGCCCGCGTTTGCCACGACAACCGCATAGTCGAACACCGACCAAACGTTGTTCGCGACGACCGTCGGCCAAAAGTCGCATCCAATGTACGTCCGGTACATCGCCGCTTCGTCGCACGTCTTCGGATCTCCTCCGGGCCCTCCATTGCCGCCCCCGCCGGCTCCGACGAATACATTTCCCCCGTCGCCCCCGGTTCCCGGTCCGCTCGTATCGTCTCCACCCTCACCACCCCCGCCGGTCGTCTTATTGCCCGTCGCCGAGCATGCGGACGCGAGGTACGCAGAAACAGTTATGAGGGACAAACCCAGGAGCGCCCTGCGCGCAAATCGATTCTTCATGAGGGACGATTATTCGTTCCGCTCGTGCACGAACACAAGACGTCACTTCGCCGCTTCGGACGAATCAAGCGACGGACAAAAGTTTCAGTCCGTGAAAACGCGGAAAGAGCGACGCGAATTTTTCAGGAATGTGCAGCTTTGCTGCGTTCGTTGATGCTCTCGAGAATGATCACCGCCGTCTCCTCGATCGCGCGACCCGTCACATCGACCACCGGCCACTCGGGATGAGCGCGGAAGATCGAGTTGGCAAATTCGAGCTCTTGACGCACGTGCTCGCGCATCGCGTAGTTTGTCTCGGGCGGCATGCCGAGCTGTCGCAAACGCGCTTGTCGAATCTCGCAGAGTTGGTCGAGACCAATCGTGAGCGCGACGATGCGATCACTCGGCGCCTCGTCGATCTCGTGCGGCAACGGCACGCCCAGCACGAGCGGCAAGTTGGCCACCTTGAGCCCGCGCTGCGCAAGCAACGTCGACAGCGGCGTTTTGGATGTACGGGACACACCCACGAGGATGATGTCCGCACGTCGGAAGTTGCGCGGCTCTTTGCCGTCGTCGCTCTTCACGGCGAACTCCACCGCCTCGATTCGCCGGAAATACTCGTCGCTGAGCGGCAACATCGCGCTCGGCAAGTTGATCGGTTCGCGATCGAGAAACGCGCTGAGCTTGCCGATGAGTGAACCGATCACGTCGATCGCTTCGATGCGCAGCTCCGCCGTCGCCGAGTGAATGAACTCGCGCAGCTCGGGACTTACCACCGTGAAGACGAGCAGCGCGTTTTCCTTGGCCGCCCGTTCGAGCACCGGACGTGCAACTTCCTTCGTCCGTACGCGCGTGTGCAGACGAATCTGCACACCCGGCTGAGGAAACTGAAGCAGGGCTGCACGAACGACCTTCTCGGCCGTTTCTCCCGTCGAATCGCTCAGCACGTCGATGAACTTCATCATGGGCTCACTCATTCTATCGCGGACTCGTTTTCAAGTTGGAAACGACTGCAACCGCTCGTCACGGTTCGCCTGTCGAGCCTATCTGAATCCCGGACAAACCTACTGGAAAAGACTCTTCAGCTTGTCCATGAAGCTGGGTTCTTCCTCCGGTGTCGCGCCGGGCGCTTCGCCGAGCGTTTGCGCAAGTCGCTCGATGATCTCGCGCTGCTCGGTCGTGACTTTCGTCGGCACCTCGATGCCGATCTCCACCAGTTGATCCCCTCGACCTCCCACGGCTCGGCGCGGAATTCCTTTGCCTTTCACTCGCAACACGTGACCCGGCTGCGTGCCCGCGGGGATGCGGAGTTTGCCCTTGCCCTCGAGCGTCTTGATTTCGATCTCGCCACCCAACGCGGCGATCGGAAACGAGATGGGCACGGTGCAGACGATGTCGTCGCCGGCGCGTCGGAAAAACTCATGCGGCGCCACGCGGATCGTCAGCTCCAAGTCGCCCGGGCCACGATCCGGTCGCGAACAATTGCCTCCACGTTCGACCAAACGTGTCGCTCCGTTCTCCACGCCCGGAGGAATCGTGATCTCGATCGTCTTCTTCTTCGTCAGCAATCCGGCGCCATGACACGCATCGCAAGGGTTTGTCACGATACGACCCGTCCCGCGACATCGCGTGCAGGTCTTTTCAATCGCGATCGGAAACATCCCTTGCTGCATCCGAACGCGTCCGCGCCCCATGCACAAGTCACACGCTTTGCCTTCACCACCCGTGCCCACGCACGTTCCACACGGTTCGACACGATCGTACGTGAGCTCCTTCGTGCAACCGAAGGCCGCTTCTTCGAAGCTGATTTTGATCTCTTTTTGTAGGTTTCCGCGATCGCCGACCTTGATGCCGAGCGCACCGAGCAAGTCACCGAAGATGCCGTCGATGTTGATGTCGTTGATGTCGACATACCCACCTGCTCCGCCAAACGGCCCCGATGGTTGTCCGCCCGCACCGCCCACGCCCATCGGGCCAAACCTGTCAAACGCCGCGCGTTTTTGCGGATCACTCAAGATCTGATACGCCGCGTTGATCTCTTTGAACCGCTGTTGAGCTCCGTCGTCGCCGGGGTTTTTGTCCGGATGATGCTGCGCCGCAAGCTTGCGGAACGCGCTTTTGATCTCGTCCTGTGTGGCCGTACGACCAACACCGAGAACGTCATAGGGGTCGCGCACGAGCCCGAAATAGCACCGTTCGGAAATGTTTCCCAGCGTCATGAGCGCTTTGTCGCGGCAACGAGTTCAGCCATGTCGCACACGCAGCGCTCGAAGCCTCGCGTCAACCCTCCGAAGCTCGTCGTTCGTCGCTACCGGTCGCTCGGCGACGAGCGTGCGGAACGCGTTCCGATCGACGTTCGGCGGCGGCGGCAAGCCTGTTTGGAAGGTCAAACCGCACGCATTTTGTTCAGTGCAGGAAACTTCGAGCACCAACGTTTTGTTGGGAGCTCAAACGATGCCGGTGAAGGCGCAGGAGGTACCAGGTTTGTCATTCGGTAAGGTTTGGCGCGGCGCGCGTGGAGGCGATGCCGTCGGGGTGCTGGGAAGTGCGATTCGACCGTCCACGTGGTTGTCGTTGTCGCCGGTTCGGTGCGGTAAAGATGAATTCATCAATCGAAGGACCGATGACCGATCACGGCGACGCCTCCGGCAAACGGCGGTGGCTCGTCAATGACTTCTGGAGCGTTGCTTGATTGTTGTGGCGTCGAGGTGACGCGTCCAAAAATTGAAATGCAATTCATTCTTCTTGGCTGATGATTGATTCGAAAAAATATCATTGAGAATAAGCCGCCGCAAAATCGAACAATCCCTTGGACCCGACACAAGGATCCATGTAAGGGCAGGGATGCACACGAATCGATTGCGAGGTTTGCGAGGTCCAGGAGGTTTCAACTTCAATGAGCATTGGGGACAAACGGCTCGAAGGGACGAGCACCTGCGTCAAGCATGATTCGAGTTTGCTGCCGGGAATCATCGCGTCTTTGACCTTCGCGGTGATGCCGTCATTTGTCACTTCAAGGTTACATTGTTTGAAGCACATCGCACATCATGATGTGCCGTATACGTCGCCCCATCGAGAACCAAGAGAGGACAATAGGCAATCGGTGAGCTTTTCCCGGCACTCATTTTCCCACTTTCTCCTTCTGCGCAGTGCCTCCGCCACTTCCTCCGCGACGTAGATCGATACGCCCACGGGAATCGTGATGCCGCCCGCCCTTCAACCTTGTAGCTGGGCGTCCTTCACCACTACCCTTCATGATGCGAATTCATTTTCGCAGCCACGGAGGTACGGCGTGACGCGTTATGGGCGACTTGTATGGCTTTTCATTGCGTTGTTGTTCGTGACCAACGTCGCGTGTACGCCCGTTGTCTACGTGCAGCCCACGGGCACGATGTCCTTTCAGCAACTGCTGGCAGCGGACGCGACGATTGACGCGCGCATTGCGGCGCATGCAATGAGGGGTGTGTATCGAGCCGTTGACCTATTTGCGAAGGCCGGCTTTGAGTTTGTCGCGCAACTGTTCCAACCGCACGAGCTGCTCTTTGAGTCCCTTTGGGCTTCTATTTGAATGGATAGCTTCGTCGACTTGGCGTTCCATGTCCACGATAAGGGGTTCGAGCACGGCAAGGCCAATGTCGAATTGTCCCTCCAGCAAACAGCAATCCGCGTACCACCACGACTCCGTGCACCGTGTTCGTAAATTCGTGAAACCCAAACGAACCAGATCATCCCAGGCATTCCGGCAAATGTCGAAGGGCTGCCGATGTGAATGGGTGGCGAGAAGAATCGCTTCCGCAATTCTCCTTTTCGTTTCCAGAACATGGAAGTCATCGCCGCTCGCGCGGTTCACGAAATCTTCTTCGATTCGTCGATAGTCGCCGACGACGTCCTCGAAGTTTCGGTCGAACGACGCGGCCATGATGCGTTGGATCGCTTGTCCGAGTTCCCACCCGAGCTGCGCGTCCAGTTCATTTTCGTGTGCCACCATATTGCCTACTAATTACCGAGGTAGTTGCAAGTTGCAAACACGTCGTCATCAATCGTGATGCCTGAAGGCCAGCCGTTTTCATCGCACTGTTTGAAGCACATCGCACATCGTGATGTGCCATATACGTCGCCCCATCGAGAACCAAGAGAGGACAATAGGCATTCGGTGAGCTTTTTCTGGCACTCATTTTCCCACCTCCTCCTTCTCCGCAGCGCCTCGGCCACTTCCTCCGCTACGTAAAGCGTCACTCCCACGAGAATCGTGATGCCACCGGCAACCACGACAATGGGCAGCAAGGCAATCGGTGCCGCGACCTGGACGACCCCGACCATGGAACGGGACTGCGGTGAAACTTGGGACGTCGCGGGCGAAACTCGAGACGAGTTCACGACCTCATCAGGGACCTCCATGCGCTCGAGCGCCTGTGTCAAGCATGTTTCGAGTTCGCTCCCGGAAATCATCGAGTCTTTGACCTTCGCGGTGATGCCGTCATTTGTCACTTCAAGGTTATACAGGACGGCATACGAATCCGCTTTTCCGGACAACTTCAAAGCAAACTTATCGGCACAAGCCTGTAATGCGGCAACCGTCTTTTGTGGGGCCGCAACGGATTTCGTGGCGGTCTTGGGTGGAGCCGCTTCTTGCGACGGCGGACTTTCATGCGGCTCGTACCGTGGCTCGTAGCCTGGATCGGCGCTGCAAGCGCACAACGCCGCGACGAGACTCAGAAGCTTTTTCACGAAGAAACCTCCCGAAGCTCGTCACTCTATCGGGGCCGGCAATTGCGGGCCAAGTATTTCATCGACGATGTTGGTGCTGAGTGGTCCGCCATTCTCGGGCTGCATATCGCACGCCAAATGAAGCCTTGCGCGCAAGAATGCGAGAATTTTGCCTGAACGTACACCGGCGGAGCGGAAAAACTCTACAAGATGCAATCGGCATCGAGTTTGATTGTGGAAGCCATTGGTCACGCCGCCATTGTTTATGTTGGTTCGGGCCTCAACGCGAAATCGAATACGACGCCCCAATCTGCTGCGCAGTCGACTCCATCTGGCCCGCGAGTACGGATCGGCGCAGAACCAACACCAACACCCAAAGTGCGGGTCTCCCCAGGGTCATCGCCCGAACCCGTTGTCGAGCCCGAAGTGTTTCCAGACATTGCCGCGCGTGCAACGCGTACCGAAACAAAGACCCTTCGTCATCACAAAACCGCCTTGCTTTTCCCAAATACCTATGCAAACGTCCGCGGCGATCGAGCCGCATCATGCGGCGGAAAGGATCTCCCCAATGGATGCAACGTTATCAGCGCTCCTGCGGTTTTATGTCTTCTCCACCGGCCGACGCTTGTTTGCCTTGACCGAAGTTCAAAAGCTCGCCGTCGATTCCGGCCACGCGGCTTTGGGCGCTCATTGCGCGACGGCGATCGCTCACGACCGCGATACCCTGCAAAAAGAAGCGTTGTGGGCCAATGACAAATCCGCTTCGCAATATGCCCCGGAAGCAAAGCAGATCGATATCGTCATGGATGTCGCCCTCGGTGCATTGCGCGATTCTGTCGAAGCCGATGCTCGGGATGCTGCGGCCGGCGATGTTTTGGGCGAAGCTGCGACCAAGTTATTGCATGTATTGTTTCCCCAGGGCCTCGCGGCCGTGACGAATGCTCCGTTCGTCGATCAATTGGCCGAGGTCCAACGAATCATTGCCTCCTTGCAATCCCCCGAATGGAGTTCCACCGCCAATGACTTGGGCCTCGGACGACGTATCACGCGCCTCGTGGACCTCGAAAAGCGTTATGCCTCCGCAATTGCTTTGGCCACCAAGAACATTACTTTTGCCGAAGTGAAAGATGCCCGCACCAAAGGCCAGCAGCTGATGCTGCAAGCCGTCGCGATGATTCTTGGTTTGTACCCCTCGGACAGCGATACGGACACCGCCGCACGAGCCAAATTGCTCGGTCCGGTGCTCCGCCAAAACGAATTGATCCGCGCTTATTTGCGCTCACGCCGCAGCGTCGAGGACATCGACCCGGACACCGGCACCGTCGTGCCCACCCCGGGTGCACCTGCGACGCCGCCCGATCCGGCCCCGTAGGGCCCTCCCTGCGCGCCAAACGCCGGCGTGGGCCCTTCACGTGCCCTGCGTGAGCAACTCGAGCGTCACGGTGGGCCCTCGAAATGCCGGCGAGGTCCCGGTCGACATGGACCTGGGGCCCTGCGCGTGGCGCCGGCAAAGGGGCCGAATCGCGTCATCGGCCCTCGTCGAGGGCCACGGGGTGGGGGTCGACCCCCGGCGGGGGCCCTCCGTGTGGAGGCGGCAAATGAGCCGAATCGCGTCATCGGCCCTCGTCGAGGGGCTTGGTCGGGGGTCGAGTTCGGCGAGGGGGCCTGGGCACGGGGCACGGACGACGCTGAACCATGGTCGTCGCCGACGCTCGAGGTTCGCTGCGCGGACGCTCCAAGGTATGCGCTACACTGCCGGAGCCGGCGCAAGCCCCAAATATCCCCGAAGATCTTGTTGGCGGCTCGGGCGCCAGATCCTCTGGTCCAGGTAAAAATGATGCCCGATGATCCCGAAAAACAGAATGTACGGCAGCGTCGGAAAGTCCCTGCCGGGGGTGAATGAACCATTGATCCACGGCCAGTCGTGCATGTTCCAAACGATCAAGCCGAATACGGCGCCCATCAACAGAGCCGTGCCGAGATAACTCGCCGTACCGCGATTGAAGCGTCCGGCCCAACCGAATTGTTCCTCGCTTCGATAACGTTTGGCGGAGTAATGCCAAACGATCGCATGGTATTGGATGTTGTGGAAAAGCGAATTCATGACCGCCAGGAGCATGAGTTTTTGGGCTCCATTCGCGGGGCTTGGGAAAAACGGCTCACGCGGGGCGACCACGTAAAACATGACCGAATAAAACACCAAACACACGGCCGTGTAGAGCGCCGGAATCAACGCTGTTTTGCCCGATTCGGCGTAGGACCGGCGGACGAGCATCACGAGCCACACGGCGGCAGAAGCACTGATCGCGAGCGGCCCATACGTCAGCAGCATGCGGAGGACATCGGGCCATTGTTGAAATGGGGCGGCTCGGATGGCCAGCTCGGTCTTGAAATGCGCCGCGAAGTAAACCTGCGCGCCGACGATAGCCACGTAAATCACGCGTTGATAGGCGGTGATGGTCTCGGCGTGATTACCGCTTTTCCGGGCATAAATGGATAAAAATCCAAAATGCTGCCGCGCATTGTGGTAAAGCGACCATAGAAAGATGAAATAACCGTAAAGATCCGTGGACCACGAGCTGTTCGTCAAGGTTCGGATGACGACCGCCGCGGCGGGAAAGGCGAAAAACACGAGGCTTCCTTGGAGCAGCCCCGCGTTTTCTTGACGAAACCGCGTATCGAAATACGTTCGGCTGAACGTGGCCCAGAAATGACTGCCTTCGAATACCACGAGCCAAATCCAAAAAACGAAAGGCAATACATGCGGAAACGATCCGGTCAACAGGGGAAGGAGCAACGTCAGCAGCGCCCCACCCATGACGCACGTCAGATCAAATCGCGGATTTCGAATCCATACGGAATTATTCATGGTCGTTTCACCTCGTTTCCCCTTCTCCAGACTTCATGAATAGAACCCCCGCAGCGCGACGATATACGAGGACAAAGCATAAATGCAAGCTATTCTTGCGAGGCGCTTTGCACAAATCAAACTCGAAGCGTACGCGTAGCCGATTGGTTGCGAATCGTTCGTCGACTCGTCACTCTCCCCTCGCCAAAAAACCTCAATGCGGCCATGCGTTTGTCACGACCGTCGAGGATGATTCGTCGCATGAAATATCGACGTTTGGCTCATCTGTCCGACCTGCATCTGAGTTCTTCGCCCGAGCGTGCGGAAGCGCTGGTCAAAAGGCTCATGTTCGACGACGTTGACCATGTCGTGGTCACGGGCGACATCACCCATGAAGGCGCTCACGCCGAGTACGCATTGTTTTGCGACGTTTTCACGCCATTGCTGCGACAAGGACGCGTCACGTTCATTCCCGGCAACCATGACCGTACCGGCGATGATGTGGGCCATTCTTGGATGAATGGAAAACGCGTGCGCGCCGAGCAATTCGACGGTTTGTTCCTCATCAGCGTCGACTCCACCGGACCTCATAATCGCTCGTACTTCGCTTCGCACGGCGATATTTGCCACGAGGTGCTGCACCAGGTCGACGATGCCGTCTCTACAGCTCCGGCTCATTGCATCGTCGCCGTGTTGCTGCACCATCACCTCTTGCCATTGCCGGAAGAAAGCATGCCCGAACGATTGGCGACTCGTCTTGGATTGCCTCATGCGTGTGAGCTCGAGCTGGGTATGAATATGCTCGGGCGATTGCTTGGACGGTGCGACCTCATTCTCCACGGTCATCGCCACATCCCGCGCGAATTCGAGTTTGGTACAACAAACAACCGAACGCTCGGCATGTACAACGCGGGCAGCTCGACCGAGCTCGGAGCCTATCGGCTTTTCGAGCATCGCGATGGTCAAATGAGGAACGGGCCCGAATGGCAAACGGCAACGACCAAAGAACGACGGCGCTCGATGTCCCGCAATGTCATTCCCGCCATTCAATGCGCGCTTCGGCAGCTTCGAGCGCCTTTCTTTTGAAGGACGAGCGACGCGACCGCGGCATCAGCAGTTCTCCTTCATTCACCTGAAGGCGTATCACTCGGCGATGCGGCGAATTGATATCCCAGGCCGCGGACGGTCTTTATGTACCATCCAGCATTTCCCAATTTATCGCGTAGGCGTTTGATATGAGCGTCCACCGTTCGCGTCGTGTCGTCGCCGGCAATGCCCCAAACGGTCTCGAGAAGCTTTTCACGCGTTTGGACGCGAGGGCGATTGTTGAAAAGCACGATCAGCAGCTTGAATTCGAGGAAGGTCAAGGTCACGTCTGCATCATTAACCCACACCCGATGGGCATCCTCGTCGATGCGTAAGATGCCGAATTCGCCGCACTTCTGAGGTTGGGGCATCGTTCGCGTGCGCTTCAGGATGGCCTGAATGCGAAGCAACAGCTCGCGGACGCTGAATGGTTTGACGACGTAATCGACAGCGCCCAGTTCAAAGGCGACGACGCGGTCGATTTCGTCACCCCGGGCCGTAACGAACATGATCGGGACGTCTTTGCTTCGCCGATCGAGCTGCAAAGTCCGGCACACTTCGGTGCCTTGGATATCGGGAAGCATTTCATCGAGCAATACGAGATCCGGATGCTGCTCGAGAGCCAAGCGGACGCCATCACGACCGGTAGAGGCCAAATGCACCTCGTGTCCGGCCTGTTTCAGATTGTAATCGAGAACTTTGCGCAAAGCCGGCTCGTCTTCGATCACGAGAATGGTCGCCATGGACCTTGAAGGCTACCTGCGTCAAGTTACGGCTTGACGGCCGGCGAGTAACAATTGAGCCGCACACAGCCAGACCTTTACGAATTCGATCCCCGGGATACCACGTGCAAAACCTTGACACGGCATTGACAAACGCGAGCTTTTTTCTTGAATGATTCCAGAGCCGCACGCGGACCGTCATCGAGCTTGAATGCAATGATCGCAGCACGAGCGTCACAGACATTTGCGTATTGTGCGGCGGTCCCATGACAAACCGGTGACGACGCGGAAATCGTCTTGAACCCCGCGGGTGGCGAAGTATCGTCCGGGCGCGTGACACGATTACGTCTTTTGATGTTGCTCGCGAGCTTGCCGCTCGTCGGGTGTGGCGAACCGATACTCGATGATGTGCGTCAAGCCGAGATGATCAATGTCGTTACTTCGGCCGACGAAGCGCTCCTTCGAACCCGTCCGAATCTCGTCGCCGGCAAATATGCGCGAATGGCTTCGAGCCCGTACGACTTTTTTCGCGGAACAGTCCCGTTGTCCTGGCATGATTACCAAAACAATCGATTCGATTTTGGAAATAGCTCCTTTGCATTGGATGGACCGCTCACGCCGGTCCTCGGTGACCCTCATCCGGAGAATTTCGGCACCTTGCTCGACGCCGAAGGCAACCTCGGCTTGGAACCAAACGATTTCGACAGCGCTGATTTTGCCCCCTATCTCTGGGATCTGCGTCGCCTAACGACCGGTGTGGCTCTGGCCGCGAGATTGACGAATTCCGACGATCCAATGGCGCACGAAACCACGTCTTCAGCCTCGCGTGAGATTGCTCGATCTGCGGCGGAGTCGTACGCCCGAGCCATTCTGGCGTTCTCGGGAGGTTTGGAGCGGACGAGTTTCACAGAAGCCGCCGACGATCCGATTCTCGAGGATCTGTTTTCGCGTGCGGCCGAAGGTTTGGCAGATCGTACCGAACTCGAGGATTTGACCGCGCTCGAGAATGGTCGTCGGGTTTTACGTCGCGGAGTGCTCGATCCGGAAGAGCCGACGGCACGTCATGTCGATTTGCCAGACTGGGCCTACGCCGCATTGCCGGAAACGTTGAATCGGTATCGGGCGTCTTTGTTGAATCCACCCGAAGCGGCGTATTTCGATTTGCTCGATGCCGCGCGGGTGTTGGGAAGCGGTGTGGCAAGTTGGGCGCGAATACGCGTCGTCTTGCTCGTTCGCGGACCGACGGATGCTCCCGATGACGATGTGCTCCTCGAATTGAAAGAATTGAACGACAGCGGGTTGGGTGGGCATTATCCGCCGTTCATCCATTACGACGACGTTCAAGAGCGGATTCGAATGACCTCGCGGGCCGCTTGGGCTCGACCCGACGCCGAACCTTTGTGGGGAACCAGCGAATGGCTGGGTTTGCCCTGTCAAATCAAGCGGGAAAGCGCAGCGCACAAAACCATCCGCGTTCGTCGGATGAACGAAGAGCGAGGGACACCGGAGGCGTTACAGAGTTTGGCGCGGCACCTGGGTCAGGTACTGGCCCGCGCGCATACGGGGACGCCGAAAAATGCGGAATGGGTCGCGCGCGATATCGCCTACGTGATTCAGCGCGATTCAACGGCGTTTGCAAATGAGCAGGCGGATATCGGCGAGCGTTATGCCCAGCGCGTGCTCGCGGATTACGAACTTTTTCGGTTGGCGCTCCACGACCGCGGTCCCCATTTGGGTTTGTCCCAGGACACCAACGATGTCGTGAGCCCGGATGTGGCGGCCATTTTTGCCGACGAGCAGGCCAAGTGATGCGAATGCCTTTCTATTGGATATGGGTGCTCGTTCTGCTGCTCTCGTCAACCGATGCCTTTGCGGAGGGGTCGGGTCCGTCGAAAGCCGAGCCTCAAAACACGATTGGGGATCCGCCGTCCGGGCCGGAAGGCAAAGCGGCTCCGCCGACCGCTGCGGGGACGACAGGGTTTGGCAAGGTTATGCCGGGCCTCGAAGTTTTTGCGCAATACAGCCTCCGCCGAACCTCGACGCTCGACGGCCAAGCGCCCTGGTTTCATATCTTCGACGTGCCCCGGGTTCATGCTTCGGTGACAGGTGAATTCGGCCCCGTCGCGGGACGCGTTCTTTTGGAAGCCGTGCGTTCGGCGAGCGAAGGGGCATTGATTGGCGTGGCCGGCGATAGTTTGGTGTTGCGATTGCGTGAAGCCTGGGCCGGTTATCGTTACAAAGAATGGTTTGCCGCGGCCATGGGCGTCGTTCCAACGCTCACCGTACCGGAACTCGAAGGCACGTGGCGTTTGCGGGTTGTCGGCCCGGCGCCGCTCGAACAAACGGGGATGGCTTCACCGGCCGATTTGGGTTTGACCGGACGATTCAATTTCCCCAAAAACTTCGGTTATCTCGCCGCCGGCGTATACAATGGTGAAGGTTACACCCGTCGCGAGCTCAATCGGGGCAAGAATGTCGAAATCGCGGGCTCCCTGCACCCGGCACCGGGAGGCGCTGCGCGACCATTGGCTATTTTCGGATCGTACATCATTGGTTCGTCCGGTACTGGCGCCGCGCGGGCCGATCGATTGACGGCGTCTCTTTTATGGCAAGGTTTGCGCCTGCGAGCCGGAGCGGGAATGACGTACGCGTGGGGATTGGCGGACGACGGCTTACGGCGTTCAATGTTATTCGACACGTTTTTCCGAATTGAACCGGTCAATCAGCTGATGATTGGGCTTCGTGGATCGTATTGGAATCGTAATGTTGAAGGGACGGACCCGGATACGCTCGTCAATGTCACCGGTTCGCTGGGATATCGCTTCGCGCGACCCTTCGAGACGCATCTTGCGGTGACCAAGCAAGTCCCGAGCAATGTTGCTCAATCGGCGCTCGCCGGTTCGGATTTTTGGGAATTCCGGCTCATCAGCCGGATCGCCTTGTAATGGAGGAACGCTCATGCAACGACTTCGCGGTTTTTTCGGTGGACTTTTACTTTTGACGCTCGCCAACTTGGCCGTCTTCGGCTGTGCAGAATCGACGACCACACGACCTCCGGGGGGCGAAACGAGTTCGGGATCCAGCAGCGGCGGGTCGTCGTCATCGTCGACATCGAGTTCGTCGGGCCAAAGCAGTTCCGGAGGAACGGCGAAACTCGTCATCAACGAGCTGCAAACGACGACGGAGGATTGGGTCGAAATCATCAACGTGGGCGACGGCGTTGCGGATTTGTCCGCCATGGGTTTGGCCGATCAAGATACGGACGGAACGCCCAAACTTGCGGAAGCCGTGCGCTTCATCGAGGGGGAGAAACTCGTGCCGGGTGAATACTTGGTCGTCGTGGCCAATGTGAAAAACCCAAATGCCGGCCCGCAGGGGGATTGCCTCCAATCCGGAGGTCCCGCAACCTGTTATCAAGCCGGGTGGGGCATCAGTGGGACGAACGGGGACAAGATTTTCTTGTTGTCGCCAACCGACGAAGTCGTCGACTCCGTGGTTTATCCTGCCAATGCGGTGCTCGATGGCCAGAGTTATTGTCGGCTGCCAAATGGCGCGGGCGATTTTCAAGCCTGCACGCCGACGCCCGGTGAATTGAATGCCGGCCCTTGATGTTTTCGAGCGCCTTGCCGCGGTGATGATGACCGCCATTCACCGACGGCACACGACGTGAGCGGTTCGTCACTTCGTAATGGTCAACGTATCGATGATCGGGTCGCTGCCATCGGCGACCAAGTGGTGCGATTCGAGCGTCAACGTGGTCTTGTTGGCTTTGAGGAACGAATAGAAACCAAACGTGGTTTTGCTGTCGTAAACTTCGCTCTTGTCCGTCCAAGCGCTCGTGCCTTTGCCATAAGCGTCGGCGCCGGCTCCGGCGCAAATCATGTAAATCGTGCCTTTGTCCGGCGTTGGTTGAACGACGGGATCCAGCGTGTCTCCGGTCAGCGGTCCGGAGACGGGTTTCGAGCGTTCGTAATTGTGATCATGGCCGAGCGCGGCGAAATCGACGTGGTATTTATCCCAGATTGGCACGAAAAACTCGCGTCCTTTGAGCACGTCGGTATCCGCTCCGTGGCTCGAAGACGAGAATTCGCCGTGATGGTGGGACACGACGATCCAAGGCACATTCGCACGATTGGCATTGGCGGCTTCCAGGTCTTTTTCGAGCCACGCTTTGAGCATCGGCGCATAATCGGGATCACCCGTCGGAGACGTCACCCAGAAATCGTCGACGACGACCAGATGTATGGGCCCGATATCGACCGAATAGATCAATTCGGCGTATTTGGCGAATTTGGGATCCTGGGGCAGGATGACGCTCGAATAGAAATGCACCGTGTGGTTTTCGTGATTGCCGTGGGTCGACAACATCAGAATTTGGCCGAGCGCCGAGAGGTTTCCCGTCGAATCCTTCCAGGCCAAATCCAGCCACTTGTGCCATTCATTTTGATCGGTCGCGAAATTGACCATGTCTCCGCTGAAGATCTCCGCCGTCACCCCCGCTTTCATCATTCGCATTTGAATGAGACGGAATGCTTCATTGTCTTGTCCGCGCGAATCTCCGCTGATGCCCAGCGTGACCTCGGTATTCGGATCTTTCGGCGTCGTCGTGAACGAATAAACGTCGCTCCAGACTTCTTTGCCCGCGGGGCCGCCTCCGACGCGATAATAATACGTCGTCGCCGGTTCGAGCCCGCACACATAAGCTTCATGCATGCGGTCTTCACCCGTTCCCGGAGCGAGCGCGCCTTCGGGCGAGATGAACGTCACGCCTTTGGTTCGATTTTCCGCAGGCCAAGTCGTGGGATCGGGGGTTTTTCCCCACTGAACTTCGGTGGCGAGAGTTTCCAGGTCGGTTTGCCATCCAAAACCCGCTGAAGTGGCGGGATCCGCGCGTCCGGCAGCGCCCACCTCGACGTTGCCGCCCAAGCCGAGGCGCACGCGGCGAATGTCGGGAGCTGCGGAGACCGTTGGTTCACCCAGGACAAACGAAGGATACTCGGCGCGCGTGGCGATGGAAAAACCGCATCCTTGAGGCTGAAATGTTTGCACTTCCGGAGGACCTGCCGGAGGTGGTTTGGGGTCGCCCGAGCAACCCATCGCGGTCACCGAGATTCCCGCGGCGACGCAGAGGCCGCCAATCGCAAGCAAACCAGCGGAAGAAAAGCCGAATTTCGACAAGCGTTTCATCGATCCACCTCGAGGAAGAGCGCGAGGATATCGGAAAGAAGAGGCGAGGGGAATAGCGTTGCGGAAGAAATTGGGACTTGACGCGGCAAAGCAGGCAGCGTTTCAGTTCACCGCATTGTCCAATCGCTTGGTGGCAAAAGAGACGGCAACCATGGTTCCCCCGGCGCCTCCCGAACCTCCGATTGAACGCGCATTGCGCCAATGGGCTTGGCTCGTCCCAACAATTACCGTCGGAACGACCGGACTGCTCGCGGCGCTTTTGTGGATGTGCGAACGCTATTTTTCCGCGGGCCATGGGTGGATTGTCATTGTTTCCGGATTGCTCACCCACGCGGTCATGGTCGTGGGCGTGCACGACGGCGCGCATCGCGCGATCACCAAGACGCCATTCGATCGTTATTATTGCAGCATCGTCGCGGGCCTTTTGGTCTTGCCCCTGTATGGCGAGGTTTTTCGCCGTTACCATTTGTTGCATCACGCGCACGTCAACGGCCCGAACGATCCGTTGTATTTGCCGGCCAAAGCCAAGTTGTTCGAGAAAAACCGCTTCGTCTACATGATCCTCGATGTCGTTCCGATGCTCTTGGCAGTCGTTTGCAAGCAAACGCAAACCGCGCCCGATATCAAAGCTCCGCCCGTGGGTCTTCGTTATCTTGGGGTCGGCTTGTTGACCTGCGGGATCATGCTGTATTTCGTACGTCCGTCGCTCGTGTTTGTCGGGCTCAACGTCGTCTCGTTGTATTTCTGGGCGTCGATTCGGGATTGGTGTGAACACTTCGGCACCGACGAACATCGCGTGGCCAATGCGTATTTTTTCCCGTTGGGGATGGGCATTGGTAATCACGAAGCGCATCATCGATGGCCGCATTATTCGTGGATCACGATGGAGCTTGGTCTTTGGAGGCGCAAAATGGATACGAACCCGTTGCACGCCGCCGTTCAAATCGTGACAAACCCTCGGTTTCGCCATTACACCGCGTCGGGGAAGATAGAAAACGACGAACCCTGACGCCCCATTCCGTCTTATCTGCAACGAGGATTGGAGCGCAGATGTTTGGCGCACATACATAAGTGCATACGTGTGGAAAGAAAAACGCCTGCCCGGGTGATTTTTTGTTTGCCCTGGCGAGCCTGGTCGGGTAAAACCGAATCAACCGATTCCGGGAGGATTGATTCATGTGGAAGAAGATTGCGGGTGGCGTGGCCGCTCTGATTGTGGTGTTTCTCATTGTGGTGGCGACCCGTCCGGACACCTATCACGTCGAACGGTCGATCAACATTTCGGCGACGCCCGAAGCTATTTACGCCCAGGTTTCCGACTTCCACAAGTGGGAAGCTTGGTCTCCCTGGGATAACCTCTAACCGAACATGACGCGGCCTTACAATGTTCCGCAGGGCCGGGGGGGCGCGGGTTCGGGGTGGGGGGGAAACGATCAAGTCGGCGAGGGCACGATGACCGTATTGACCGCCGATGCGCCGAAGCGTTTCGAGGTGGACCTGCATTTCATCAAGCCGTTTGATTCATCCGCGAAAAACGGGTTTACGTTGACTCCCAACGGCAAAGAAACCAAAGTGACCTGGGGTATGGACGGGACGAACAATTTCATCAGCAAAGCCATGTGCATCTTCATGGACATGGACAAAATGATCGGCAAGGACTTCGAAAAGGGTTTGGCCCAATTGAAGCAAGTCTCCGAATCCGCTCCCGCGCCCGCCGCCGCGAATTGATCGGCCCCGCCCCAAACGTCATCGCCTCGAATCGGTGACGTTCTGCTCCCGCCATCGTCACCCCTTCAATCGGCGACGGCGTCATGGATCAACGGACTTGTCTTGGCCACGCTCGTTCTGTAGCCTCGGCTATGCTCACGTGACCCAGACCAACGCCGCTCGGCAATCTTTTCCCGAAAAAATTCACGAGTATCGTCTCGTCCAACCCATCGGCCAGGGCGCCATGGGCACCATTTTCCTCGCCCGCGATACGTTGCTCGAACGGGATGTCGCGGTGAAGCTCTTGTCCCCCGAGCACCTCGACGGTGACGACCGAACCCTTTTTCTACGCGAAGCTCGAGCATTGGCTCGGGTGAACGATTCGCACGTCGTCATGGTTCATCGCGTCGGGGAATTCGAGGGGCTGGCGTATTTGGTGACGGAGCTCGTTTCGGGCAAATCGCTCGAAGAGTGGCCGAAACCCGTTCCTTGGGCTCGAGCGCTGAGCATGGGGGCAGGCATTGCGCGAGGTTTGGCGGCGGCGCATCGGAAAAACGTCCTGCATCGCGACGTCAAACCTTCCAATGTGATGGTGAATGACGAAGGCGACGTCAAAGTGGTCGATTTCGGATTGGCAAAGCTGGGCCAAGATGCCGAAGGGGTATTCCGTTCTCCCAAGGACCACGAATTGGCGCGCGATCACTTTTCTCGCGTCTCGAAATCGGGCGAATTCGTCGGCACACCGCTTTACATGGCGCCCGAAGTTTTACAAGGTAAACCCGCGTCCTCGGGCAGTGATATCTACGGGGTCGGCGCTTTGCTTTATGAAATCGTCTCCGGTGTGGCGCCGCGTGAGCTCATGCCGGAAGATGCTCCATTGCAGGCGTGGATCGATTTCGTGCCTCCGCCGCTGCACGAACGTGACGACGTATCCGTAGAAATTCGTTTTTCCCAAATTGTTCAACGCTGTTTGGCTCGACTGCCCGAAGATAGGTTTGGCTCGGCGGAAGCATTGGCCGAGGCCTTCGAAGCCGTGCTCGACGATCAGCTGGCCGAAGACATTCCGGTTGGAAACCCGTATCGCGGCCTCGAACCCTTTGAAATGGAACACCGCGGCGCCTTTTTTGGTCGCGATATCGAGATTCGCGCTGTTGAACAGCGTTTGCGCAAAGAACCCATGGTCGTCGTCGCCGGAGATTCCGGCGTGGGAAAGTCGTCGTTGTGCAAAGCCGGCGTGTTACCGCGATTTCTGCGAAGTGCGGCGGATACCGGGCGGAGTTTGCGTGTTTCTTCGTTCGTTCCAAGTCGCCAACCTTTGAAGGCCTTGCAAGAGGCTCTTCAATCATCGAACCCCGAGGGGCATTTCGACCTTCCTGTTTTGCTCGAATCGGATCATGCGGCTTTGTATCGCGAATTGACGCGTGGTTTGTCGCCCCAAGACGATATTGTGCTCTTCGTCGATCAGCTCGAAGAACTGTGTACCTTGAGTGATCGACGCGAAGCGGAGCTCGTCACGGACGCTCTTTTGCGGGCCTGCGCCGGTCCGCACGTGCGCGTGCTCGCGACATTGCGCGGGGATTTCATTACGCAAATGGCGGACTTCGGTGAATTCGGGTCTGTCCTGGCGCAACGATTGTATTTGCTCCGGCCCATGACGGAAGAGGGGATACGCGCCGCGATCGTCAAACCGGCCTTACGCAAAGGTGTGACGTTCGAATCCGAGGAATTGGTCGACGATCTCGTCAAGACGTCGGCGGAAACGCCGGGAGGTTTGCCATTGCTCGAGTTTGCCTTGGCGGAAATGTGGCAGGCGCGGCCGGCACATGAAAAAGCGTTGACGAAAAATGTCTTGCAATCGATCGGGTCGATCTCCGGAGCTTTGGCGCGACATGCCGATTCCGTGTTGAATGTGCTCGGAGCGGAAGAAAAAGCGGCGGCGCGGCGGGTTTTATTGAGCCTCACGCATACGAAACGCACGCGGGCGCGACGCTCGTGGGATGAACTCGGCGGGCATCAGCCGGCGGTGCGGACGGCCATTGATGCATTGCTCAAGGGGCGGCTCATCATGGCGCGACAAACGGGCGACGAAGGGGGCGTGTATGAAGTCGCGCACGAGGCGCTTTTATGGGAATGGAAAACGTTGCGCGAATGGATTGAACAAACGCGCGAGTCGGGACAAACCGTGCGGGAGATCGAAGTCGCGGCGGAGCTCTGGGATCGTCGGGGGCGTTTGGAAGATGAAACATGGGCGGGCGATGCGTTGGTCCAAGCGACCCATGCGGTTGCCAAGTGGGATCTCGATTTGGCGGCGTTGTCCAAGGACTTCCTCGATGCCGGGGTCAAGCGTCGCGACAAACTCCACCGGCGACGTCGAAGAATCGTCGCGGGCGTGATGACCGCGCTCGGCGTCGTGGCGGTGAGCGCGATCATCGCGGCGCTGGCGTTTGCCAAAAAAGAACGGCAGGCCGTCGAAGCCAACAAGCTCATTGATCTGGCTGCGGCGGATATCGGTATTTTTGAATTGGAAATCAAAACCTTCGATTGGGATGCGAAAGACCAAAAAGCAACGTTTGTCCCCGCTCCTTCGTCGCTCGATTGGCGATTGCACGGCGTGGCTCGTGACGATTTGAATCAGCCGGGAGAAGCGTATTCCACGGACAAGGTCATGCGCGGGGAACGGCGTATCGAGCAAGGCGTTTGGCGACAGCGCGTGGAAGCTCGGTCCGGCATCGCGTTCATGGAGATTACCGGGCGCGGAGGGGATTGCGGTTCGTCTTGGATACGCTTGCAGAGTTTGCCCGGGTACGCGGAGCGTAATCGCAAAGAAGTCGCGACGATTTCGCTCGTGGTGCCGACGTGCCAAGCGACGAGCGAAGACATGATCGAGATTGCCGCGGGGGAGTTTTACAAGGCCATTCCCAGCGAAGAGGTCAGCGCGAATTGGGTCAATGAAGTGCAGACGCTGCCGCAGTATTTCATTGATCGCACCGAAGTGACTCGAGGCGCGTATGGAATTTACGCCACCATGGAGCAGTTTACCGGGGATCGCACATCCAATACGACGTATTTGAATTTGGAACGCCCGGGCGGTCGATATTTGCCGATCATGAACTTGAACGCCGCGATGGCCGAAAATTATTGCCGCTTCATGGGCAAGCGTTTGCCGTCGTTGCATCAATGGCTGAAGGCCATGCGTGGAGGAATTCAGTTGCCGAGCGGTCCGAATCCCGAACCGACGCGACAATTTCCTTGGGGCGCGCAAGTGATTGAACACGCGGCGAATTTCTGGGAGGAAAACCGGGGCGATGGAGTGCACAACGTGTTTCCCGTGGGCACGTACGAGCATGACACGAGTCCTTATGGACTTGTCGATATGGCGGGGAATGTCAGTGAATGGACGCGGGATGTCGTTCAATTGCCCAAGTCGAAAGGATTACGCTATTTGTTGGGCGCGAATTGGGATATTCCAGGCAAACACGCGCATTGGGGCAACAAGCGCGACGAGCGGAATTTGGATTTCGGCCTCGGTGTGCGGTGCGTCCGGGATTAATCTTTCTCGATTCCTTTGAACCACTCGCGGTTCAAGTTCGCCAGCTCGTCTTGCGTGGGCGCCAATCGACGACGCGCTTCGGATGAAGAAAAGAGCCAATCGTCGTCTTTGACGGCTTTGAACCCTCGTTCGTCGAATTCGCCGTCGTCGATACCACCATGGGGAGGCCGCGGTCGAGCATTGAGCGACGCAACCGTCCCATAAACAGTTACCGATCCCCCCAATTCTTCACGCAATGAAAGGAGCAGCGCTCGCCCACTCTCCCCGACGGCCGTCACACATCCCAAAAGGCGAATGCGAGCGTCCGGCGTGAGGAATCGACGAAGCCCCTGGGCAATGCCGGCTCCCGTCGTCAAAGCGCCGTTGGAAACGCCGAAAAGCACGTCCTTGCCCAGGTATTGAAAGCCGGCGCTTCCGTGGCCGAAGATATCGAGAGTATGTACGTGCTGCCGTGCCTGAAGGACGGCTTCACGCACGACCGCGAGCAAGTCATTGGGGGATTTGCATGTACGTGCGACAAACCCCTCGACCGGCTGCGGCGCGCTCGCGCGTTCATACGCCGTTTTGAAGGGGTCGAGAAAGTTGTCTTCTTGGGCTACGATGAACAGATGAATGGCCATGGTTGACTCCGTTGATGGCCGCTCGTCGAACATGGAGCGGTGGTGCAGGCGATAAAGCGACATGTCGCTCTCATCGCGATTCGTCGAATGGTGATTTTATGTGCCCGGGCGCAAATCGTAACGAAATACGGGCCCATCACGGAGCATAATGCTCGAGCCATTGACGAAGTTTGTCCGTCTGCTTCACCTTGTCCAAGAGTGCAATGGCTTTTACGTCATTGAATGCTTTGATGTATTTCTCCTGCAACGCGCGCAACGCTCGCACCGCGTGCAATGCCTCGGCACTTTGCGGGTACTTCGAGCCATCCGGTTTTCGTGCGTCGGCGAGCCGCTCATTCGAGTCGTTTTCTTCGAGATATTTGGCCGTCAGAAGGAGAATCGCATATTTCTTCGCACCGGTCGCGGTGAGGTTGTTCAACGTCGACGGTTCCACCGACAAGGCATGATCTTCATTCGTCACGACGACTTCGTAGGCGTCGTTCGCCGATGTCGGACCGATTTCGATCGTTCGATTCGCGAGCGTGATTCCTCGAAATTGCAACGTCGTTCCATCCCATGAAATGGCCTTGACGAGGTGCGGTATGTAATTGCGTCCGTAGGGCTTGCCAAACCACCAGAGGAGCGTCGCTCCTTGCTCGGGCAACGTCATTGCTTCCGCACCCAGCGTACCGGCACTGCCTTCACTCGCTTGCAATACGATAGCGGTCATAACGCACACTCCTTGTTACGTTTGTCTTGGAAATATCACGCTCCCTCATCCCTTCCTCTTCAAGCCGTAGGCTTTAATGAGGTTGTAGACGTGGGACCTCGTGATATCGAGGCGTTCGGCTGCTTCCGTGATGTTCCAGCCGACCTCGTCCAAGACATCTTGCACGAAGCGTGCCTGATAAACGCGCATGGCTTGTTGCAATGTGGGTTTGGGTGGAGGTTGAGGCCCGGGGTCCTCGGGAAATAGATGACGCGTTTCAATGATCAATACATTTTCGCCCGCCGCGCGCAAAACGGCTTCTTCGACGACATTGCACAATTGCCGCACGTTGCCCGGCCATTCCGCCGCCTCCGCCGCGCGTACGGCTCCCGGAGAAAATGACATCGACGGCAATTTCTCGCGCTCACACGCTTGTCGACAAAAGTGGACCATGAGTTCACCAATGTCGTCACGACGCTCGGCGAGCGACGGCACGCGGATCGAATATCCGCGCAATCGATAATAGAGATCATCGCGAAATCGCTTTTCGGCCGCCGCGGCTTGTAGGTCTATGTTCGTCGCCGATAAGATCCGCACGTCCGCGCGGGAAGGTTGCGCCGCCCCGACCGAATAATATTCCTTCGATTCGATGAATTTGAGCAGCTTGGCTTGCACGACCAGCGGCAATTCTCCCACTTCATCGAGAAATAACGTCCCACCGTTCGCCGCGGAGACTCGTCCCGGTGACTTGCGATCCGCTCCGGTAAAGGACCCTTTTTCGTGCCCGAACAATTCACTCTCGGCGAGCGTTTCGGATAAATTGGCGCAATTGAGCGCCACGAAGGGTTTTTCCCGACGAGGGCTATTCTCGTGAATCACCCGCGCAATCTCCGTTTTGCCCGTTCCCGTCGGACCCGTCAAGAGCACCGATACTTCCCGCGGCGCCACGACGCGCACATCCTTGAGCACCCGGGCCAATGCGTCGCTGCGCCCAATCAATCGCCGCACATCGAGAACCGCGCGCGATGACGCCGTCGCATCCGTTTCTTCCAGCTGCTTCACGTGCACCATCAAGCGATCGGCGAGCGGTAACAAATGCCTTGCAAACAGCTCGACCTTTTGACGATCGTCCTCCGAAAACGCGCCGCCCGCACGTCGGTCCTGCAAATACACGACGCCAATGGGCGGAGATGTCCCAATCGGCGCACAAACGATCGCTTCGATGCGATTACGCCGAACGCTCTTGCGCTTCTGAAATCGAGGATCGGTCATGGCCGACTGGGTGACAATGGTTTGTCCTGTTGCGATCGCCTCGGCAATGACGCCTTCGGACAACGCTTTGCGCACTTCCTGTTCGATGTCGTCGGCCGAAAATCCTCGCGCCGCTTCAAAATGACTCTTGCCGCCCGATTCGCTTTCATTGCCGAGCGCAATGTACGCTCGCGCGGCGCCGGCCATGTCCACGACCAGCGCCAGGGCTTCTTGCAAGAACGGCTCGACGGTGTCCACGAAGCCTAAATCGAGCAATTTTCGATAAAAATCACGCTCTTGGCGCGTGCGGACAAGATCGGTGTCAAGTTCGGTATTCACGTCGGCAACGTACGCCAACTCGATGACAGACCCAAGTGTCCAGAATCGTGGACGGTGATTTTTGTGGATTGGACAGCAAACGATGCCGCCGACCAATAGCCGCTCGTCCCAATAACAGCGTCCGATTCGGTGCCGCTCGACGTTTACAATGCGCACCGACGATATTCGCTGGAGAATGGGACGTTCAAAGCATTCACTTCATGGTCGCAGCCGCTCCGCAGAGCGCTTGCCGGTACTCCACCCTACGGTGCAGTCGCTACACAGGGGGATTGCTGGTGCTCCATCGTGCGTTGACAGGCGCTCCATCGTGCGTTGCCAGGCAGTCCATCGTGCGTTGCCAGGCAGTCCATCGTGCGATGTCAGGCGCTCCATCGTGCGATGCCAGGCGCTCCATTGTGCGATGTCAGGCGCTCCATCGTGCGATGCCAGGTGCTCCATCGTGCGCTGACCGGTGCTCCATCGTGCACTGACCGGTGCTCCATCGTGCGCTGACAGGTGCTCCATCGTGCACTGACCGGTGCTCCATTGCGGAAGCGTTGAGACGTAATGGTCTCAGGAACAAGCTCCGCATAACGGCCTCTGCGCCAACGTCTCGGTCAAGCGCAATTCCCATTTTCGATGGTATGCGCATTGACGGGCGATCGCATTCTCGACTAACGTGCCTCCATGGGATTTCCGCGCGAAAGACGTACTCTGGTTTTGTTCACCGTCGTATCGAGCATCGCGTATGCGTGTTCGGGCGATCCCCCGAGCACAGGCACGACTTCGAGCACAGGCGCGACTTCGAGCACGGGCGCGAGTTCGACCGGCAGTGCGGGCACCGGCGGCCTCGGAGGGATGGGCGGCAATACCGGAGGCGTCGAAGTGGGAGGAAGCTCGGAAACAGGGCAAGCATCGAGCAGCGCGAGCGGAGGCAGTGTATTGATGCCGCCCATATCGGCGGATCCTTATCCGAGTGAAGCCATAACGCTGGATAAATGCACGACGGATACCATGCAATGGTGGCGCGGGGCGGGCTTGCGCGATATCACGTTCGTCGCCTTCGGTGATTCCCAAGCCGCCGATATGACGTCGGGTTGTTCGGCCGATCCTCAATACGCGGAAAACCAAAATGTGTTGCTGCGACAAGCCATCAACAGCATCGAGTCGCATGCGTGGCCGACCGGCGCCGCGGGCGGTAGTTTTTACAATGAAGGATCAAAATACGATCACGTGCGCGGTGTCGCCGTGGCCGGCGATTTGACCCAAACCGGCAGTGACGCCAACCCGGTCGGTACGCAGCTTGGACACGATTGCCGCGAATATACCTTGTACCGGGAAGCTTTCGGACGCTGTGGTACCGAAGGGGCGCTCGTTTTCCCCGTCTACGAAGCGTATGGGAATCATGATTTTCCGTGGATCGCCGGAAAAGGCGATCCCGATTATCATCCCGTCGTCGATTACCTCGATCAAATCACCGCCGCTCATCGTCCGGGCGCCGCCGCCGATTTGTACGACGATCCCGCGCCTGGGACAAACCATTTCGCGTGGCGCTGGGATGATATTTGGTTCGTGAATCTCGATGTGAAACCGGGAAATGTTGTGGAAGTCATTACGGACGGAAACGTTCGGCACGTCTCGCCCCTCGATTCTTTGGGATTTTTCAAAGAATTTTTGGCTTCGCGGTCGGCGACGACCACGCGCCAAATCGTGGTCATGACGCATTATCCCATCACGTCGGGGAGAATTGAGCCGAGCGAAAAGCTGGCTTTCTGCAAGACCATTGCGGACGCGCAGAATGGCACCGGGCCATTTGCCAATCAAAAACTGTCCAAGACCAACCCGATCATCTACATTCACGGGCATACGCACGCCGCCCCGGCCGTCTCGACGTATACGTGTCCCGATCCGTACGGCTCGATCAAGTTCCCGATGTTCGACGTCGGGACGCCATTTTATCAAGCCAAAGCCAATGGCCCCGGTCGACTGCATTTTACCGTGTTGCGTATCGGGGGCAATCGAGTGGAAGCGGCGGGGGTGAGTGCCGACGCCCAAGCGCCGACGGGCGCCTGGGACTATACCCACAAGACGCGCCTCGATATCATGAATCAGCCGTGATCCGCAAAGCGTCGACGTGCATGGAATTTCTTGACAAACCAAGAAAAATGCCGTCTCTTGATTTCGATCGGCGGGCGGCGTAAAACCTGAAACGGTTTTTCATCGAGCCCGGGAGGTAACGTTTGGACGCATTGGATAGGTTGGTCGCCGGGATCGTTTTTGCCTTCGTCATTGCGGCGCTCGTCGTCGCGTTCGCTCTCGCCCGTGCGGCCAAACGTTCCGAGGGGCAGGGCATGGCGCCATTGCTGGGTATTGCGCTGGGCTCCTTCGCCCTCGGATATGCGGCGTTGAGTGTGTGGAACGATCGCACGTGGCACGAATTGCTGATTGAAACATCGACGCCCGTCGTCCGGTTGTTGCCGCCGGGCATTACCTGCGAAAGCTGTCGCTGGGAGGGGTACGCGGCCAATCTGTCGGTGTCGTCGAAGCCGCTGCTGCTCGGCGCCATATTGGCCGTTGCTTTTGCCGGTCCCGCGTTCTTTTATCGAATTCGTGCGGCTCGCGCCAAACAGCTGGATCGTGCGCGTTTGTGGATGTCGCTCGATATTTCATTGATGTTTGTCGCGCTTGTCGCCGTCGTTTTTGTCCTGTGGCCGCCTGCGGGAAGTCCCGGATGGCGCGATCGGGATCGGCGCTGGAGCGTGCTTCAGGTCGATGAATTGCTGACCAAAAACGCGACCGCCGCCGGGTGTGCTTTGTTCTGGGACAAACTTGCTTCACCCAAATTGAATGATTCGGCGAATTTGGTCATGCCTTCAGGGGCGAACGTGGAATCCGTCGTCTCGTCCATTGCTTCACGTTGCCTGCTCGAGCCTCCGCCCAAAGAATCCTCGACCCACGCCTTCTTTTTCTCTCTTGCGTGGAAATCCGCGAGCCCCGCGGCGCAAAACGCGTGGCTCGAGCGCCGAACCGCGGGGGTCGAACGTTGCGAAGCGCTGGCTTTGCCCGAAGTGCAATGCGTGATCGCTCGACGCGATCCCGTTCCCTGGAAAGCCGACGCCGCGCGGTGCCTCGAAACGCGCGGATGTTATCCTTTTCGCGGCGGCACCGATATCCTCGCCAAAATCATTACGCTGGGCGTCTTGGGAGATCCCGATCCCCGATGCGGTCAACACCGCGCTTATCTCGAGGCATTCGCGCAAAGCGGCACCGAAGGCCCGCTCGTATCCGAGTGCGAGAAACCCTGAGCGGGCCGGACAAACGGCACGTCAAATATTTCCAAGAGCCGACGATTCGTGATACCAGCGTCTCATGCCCGGTGGATTTCTTGGGACGCGCGGCGATTTCCTCATGGACATCGTTGTGTTGTCATTCGGTTGGATCATTCCCGTCTTGGCGTGGTCGTATCGTACGGCAAAACGTCGCGACTACACGCAGCACAAGCGGATTCAGGTCATTCTCGCGGCCGTCTTGGCCGTCGTCGTCTCCATTTTCGAAATCGACATGCGTTTGTCCGGCGGCATCTTCGTCATGACGAAAGACAGTCGTTTTGCCGGTACGCCGTTGATGAACGTATCCATCGGCGTGCACTTGCTCTGCTCGGTGCTGACGACCATTTCGTGGATAGCGCTCATCATCTTGTCATTGCGCCGATTTCCGAATCCGCCTGTTCCGGGACCTTTCAGCCGAGCGCACCGGTTTTGGGGCAAATTCGGCATGATCGCCATGGCGCTGACGGGAATTACGGGCATTGAACTGTACGTGGTCGGGTTTGCGTTTTAGTCGTCCGTCGCGGCGATCGAAGCGGTGCTTGGAGATGGATCGCCTCGGCGTGGCGCCGGCCATTTTGAACGTCTGCGGACGGCAACGCCCCATCAAATAGGTTTGTCGCCAACGTCGTGGTTCGCAGTTCGACAGGTCATGCTCACAGAACGGCGGGCGCGACTGCACGTCGATTTATTTCCACATTTTCTTTGTTTTCGTTACGATGGCGACATGCGCCATCATTTCCCCTTTGCTCGACCTTCCTGCATTGGCCTTCTTTCCTGTGTCCTCGGTGTGCTCGTCGGATGCGGCGGAGCTGTGGACGAAGAGGAGGTGGTCGACACTTCGCAATTGGCGTACACCGTTCCGGCCAAAGGGACGGCGACGACACTCGACGTTGCGACGTACAATCTCGAATGGTTTGGTGATGCCACATCGGGACCTACGGACAATACGCTTCAGCGGCAAAACGTTGCCGATGTGATTGCTGGTGCCGATCTCGACATTTGGGGATTGCAGGAGGTCGTGAGCGCGGCGCAATTCACGACGCTGAAGTCGTCGCTTCCGGGGTATGCGGGTTTCTTGTCGAATGAAGCAAGCGTCACGAGCGGCTCGTCGTATTACACGTCGACCGAGCAGAAGCTTGGTTTCTTGTACAAGACGTCGATGGCCACGGTTCAAAGCGCCAAACTCATTCTCACGTCCAGCGATTATGATTTCGCCGGTCGACCCCCGATGGAAGTAAAACTCTCGGTGACCCTCAATGGTTCGACGGCAACGTTGGTCGTGATTGTTCTGCACGCAAAAGCGTTATCGGATGCGGCGAGTTATCAGCGCCGCCAGAATGCCTCGGCGGCTTTGAAATCGTACCTCGATACCACCTATCCCACGCAAAAGGTGCTGGTGTTGGGGGACTACAACGACGACCTTGACCAATCGATTGCCGGCGGCGCTTCGCCTTATGCGAATTTTCTTGCCGACCCGGCGCGTTATCAATTTGCGACCCAATCGATTTCGGATGCGGGGATATCGACGACGGCGAGCGGCGGCGCCACCATCGACCATATTCTGCTCACGAATGAAATGGCCGGCACGCTTTTGCTCGATTCACCGTTGGCGTATCGAGTCAATACGTACATTACCAGTTATTCGACGACCACGACCGATCATTATCCCGTGCTCAGTCGTTTTTCCTGGGGAGCTCCCGCGCAGCTCGTGCTGAACGAAATATGCGCCAACGAGCCGGGCAGCGACGTCGCGGGCGAATTCGTGGAAATCGTCAACATCGGCGGAAGCACGGCGGTCTTGGATGGGTATACCATTTCCGATGCGACTTCCGTCCGGCATACGTTTGCCGCGGGAACTTCGCTTGCGCCGGGAAAGGCGATGGTGGTGTTTGGCGGGGCCGCAGCAATTCCCGCCGGACTGAGCAACGCAATCGCGAGCTCGACGAACAATCTTGGTCTGGCCAACGGAGGTGATTCCGTGTATTTGAAAGACAGCGGCGGCGTGGTCAAAGACTCCGTCACCTATACGTCGTCTCTTGCGGCAACGGACGGTGTTTCCATGAATCGTAGTCCGGATGCGGGGACGAGCGCCACGTATGTCCTGCATACCGCGCTTTCCGCAAACCCGCGTTCACCGGGGACCAAGACCGGCGGAGCGGCGTTTTGATTTATTCGTAAAACGCCCGAATCGTCACCGAAATTCGGCGTCCCAGGGCCGCCTTGGACGCCGGTACTTCATGCGTGTACGCCCGATTGACATTCCACGGAACGACGATCACGCCTCCGTTTACTGCGGGCACATCGGTAAAACCTTTTTCACGCCAACGACGCAATCGAAATGCTCGCGTTTCACCGAAAGATAGGGTGACGATGGGTGTACCTTCGATTCGATTCTGATCACTGTCGCGATGCGGGCCGATGTAATGCCCCGCGGTTCCGTCGTACCAATTGAGCAACAAACCATTGAGGCGAGGTTCGAGCTCTTGACGCACCCAATCGAGCCATGGCTCCAATTCTTTCGTCAGCGGCAAGGCGCGGTTGACATTGCCCGTATAACGATAATCCATGCCGTACGCTTGTTGCCAACGCGGCGTACGCACCGGCCGACCGTGCATCTTGATTTCATGAAATCCGTCGGGATGCATCGACCACAGAGCGTCGAAATCAGCTTGATTCGGCACGAGCGACGCAGGCAAAGAGCCCACGAGAACCTCGTGCGTCTCGTCGAGCGCGATGGGGTGAAACAGGGACATGCCTGAATGTATGTTCAGATTCGTCCCGCCGGCAAGGATTATTTGAGGGCTGCGGAGAGAGTGCTTTTCGGTTCGATTTCCGACAAGTACGTTTTATTGCAATTCCACACGCTCCACGGCGAACTCCGCGTCGAACCACCCGGTCCCCTTGGGCCGAGAAAAACTGATGTACATCACGCGCCCATTTTCTTCCGAATACTCGGGATGCACGACCATATCGTAAATCCACCCTTCGGTCGTTTTTCGATCGCCCGTGAATAACTTCGCTTCATCCGACCACGGGCCGCAAACATCGGGCGCCGTTCGAACCACGGCGTCATTCGTCCCCGGATCGGAATAGATGGCGAGCCATCGGCCCACGTGCGCATTGAAATGCACCGTCATGATATCCGAGCCGTCGAATAGCTCCGTCGCGTCGGCCTGCTCCGAGACAAACGCATCTCCGTCCCAATAGGTCCACGCCGAACGTTCTTGCAATTGATCGAGCGGCACACGGGCGAGCGTGCACGGTTTCGAGAAGCCATCGCCGGCGCACGAAAACGAGTACAAGTGCTCGTCGCGAATCACGGGAGCGACGCCGTAGTTAGGTTCCTTTTCGCCAAACAGAAGCGTCGGATGTTCGGTTCCTTCGGCCACGACGGGCCTTTCGGGCGCCGCATTAAAATCGTTCCATAAGGCAAAACCGTATCCGACCGCGCGAAAGTTGAAGTCACCGGGTTCGGCATAAATCAATCCGTAGGGGATGATCCCCCGCTGGTTTTTCTCATCGAACACGGGTTGTCCCGGCCAGGCACCAAATCGCGCATTGCAGGGTTGTTCCGCACAGCTGTCGCCACGATGCGCCACATTGAATGTTTCTTCGTCTTCCGTCGGCGGCACGAGGTACACCGGCGCGCCCGTCTGGTCCACAGGTTCGCTGAACCCCGTGATCTCGTCCGCTGCGTTCAGATCCGTCGTAAATGAAAATGAATTGTGGTGCCAATTCGTTCCCGCTGCGTCCGGGTTGACGAGCACCGTATCTCCATACGCCCAGACCGAGCGACCGAAGAGCATTCCGCTTTGCCCGCCGTCACGCCCTGTGATCGCGGTGTTTTGCTCGAGCACGAATGTTTCGCTCGCCGAGCGTACCGTAATTTCCGCCGGATCGGCACATCCAATCACGCTCGTTATGGCCGGCAGCGCGCAAATGAAAGCGCGCATCGTATCAAGCTTGAATCTCGAAGACATCATCGGTTCAGCCTCCTCCCATCACACCATTGCAATCTACCACGACTTCCGTCGACGTGGGAATTGGATTCACCACTGGTCGCAACTGTTACCAGACGAGGTTACCGATACTTGCTATTGAAATGCACTTTTTCGCGGAGATTGCAATGAAAATTCGTTCGAGCACCAAGGGTTTTTCCTATTCGGAATCATCCGGAGATGCTAAAAATCATTCTGTGGGCATGTTTCAGTTACGAATCGTCGTGACTCAAATGGGCTCTCTTGGAGATAATTCGCTATGCACAAGGGTCAAATCAAATGGCTTGCACTCGGTGTCGTCGGTATGCTCGCGTTTGCCGGATGCGTTGCGCAAGAGGGCGACGAGGGCACGGGAAGTGATGTCGGCGGGGCGGATGTTGCATTGGACCCCCTGACCGGTGAAGTGTCGGTCAAATTGGCGATTGACAAAACCACGGTGACCTCGAGTGAGCGCGTCGTGGTTCGCGTGACCTTGAAGAATGAATCCGATCATCCGGTGCGGCTCTTGTCTTGGTATGCGCCCAATGGCGAAATGGAAGAGAATGTCTTTACGGTGACGCGTGGTGCCGATGAGGTTGAATTCATCGGACCGCATTACAAGCGCCCGGCACCCGTTGCGGACGATTTCGTGGTTCTCGGCGCGGGTATGAGCGTCACGCGGGAACTTGATCTGTCCGATTTCTATGATTTCGCGAAAGAGGCCGATTACAACGTGCGCTACAACGTCAGCTTCTTGCGCGACGGCGCGCGTGACAGCGTGACGCTCAGCTCGAATGATGTCGGTCTTTGGATTGGTGCGCGCAAGAGTGCCATTCAGGAAAAACCCTCGGCGGGTGAACCGTTGAATGTCACGGCCAATGTCACCTATACGAAGTGTACGACGGCGCAAGCCGCTACCATTAGCGATGGCTTGAATGCGGCAGGCACCATGGTCAACAATGCCGCAGCCTACCTGGGTGGCTCGGGCTCGGGCACGCCGCGTTTCACGACCTGGTTCGGCTCGTATTCGAGCACCAACTGGAATACGGCGAAAAACCATTACGCGATCATCAAGGACGCCATCGATAATAAGGCGTTGAACTTTGATTGCGGTTGCAAAAAGACCTACTACGCGTACGTCTATCCGAACCAGCCGTACAATGTTTACCTCTGCAAGGCATTCTGGACGGCTCCGCTGACGGGTACGGATTCCAAGGGCGGCACGATCATCCACGAGATGAGCCATTTCAACGCAACGGCGGCTACGGACGATTGGGTGTACGGACAATCCGGCGCGAAATCGCTTGCCATTTCGGATCCGCTCAAAGCCCTCGACAACGCCGACAGTCACGAATACTTCGCCGAAAACACGCCCGCCCAGAATTGATGCATTTACATGACGAACCCGGCGGACGATTCGCTCCGTCGGGTCGTCATTCCTTCCGCAACAGCGCCAAGAGCACATCCGCATTCGGGATTTCCTCCGTGGGAATCTGATGCCGATTCTTATCCACGGTAAATCGGAAATAACGAACGGCGATATCCGCGCTGTCGATGTCGGTCCGAGCAAATACGCCGGCGTCGACGGCGAGCATGAGCGGATCCAGTTTTACGCGCCCGAACGACACCGTTTTGCCCTCGGCCAGGTGTGATTCGATGTGCGCTCGACGTCGTCCGAAGGTGGCTTGACGAATGGTCTGCCCCAATTCGTGCGCCAGCGCATGGGGCGAAGGCAATTCGATCCGTCGACCCAGGACGTCATCGATCCACAATACCGCACCAGCCGGAGGCGCTTG
>CAYSYX010000021.1:0-47888 GCA_964435055.1 uncultured Polyangium sp.
CCCGGGCGGGCCCGGCCCCCCCCCCCCCCGGCGGGCGCTTACGTCATTGCGCGATGGCTGCGCCGCTCGAGCCGGAGGAGATTCGTTCGGCTCGGTGCACGAGGCTGACGAATTCTTGTTGATCGGCGCGAGATTCGACGGCTTGATCGGCAATCTTGGCGATGTCTTTCAATGCCCAATCGCGCGCATGCGGGCTTTGGCGCAAGACTTCGGCGAATGCGGCGACAGCGGTCGCGAAGCGGAAATCTTTGGGCGCTCCATCGAACGAACCGGCAATCGCCGACGACTCCATGGGGAATGCGCTTTCCGTCGCCGTCTCGCCGCCCAGCGCGGGTTTATGGCGCAATCGCAAAATCAAGGGCGAAGCCGTCGTATTCTTCAGGATGACGTCGTAGACGGCCGTGACGCTGTGACCATTGCCGATTTCTCCCGCGTCCACTTTGTCATTGCGGAAATCCTTATCGGCAACATCGCGATTTTCGTACCCGATGAGGCGATATTGCTGCACGACTTTCGGATCGAATTCCACCTGAATCTTGACATCGCGGGCAATCACTTCGAGCATGCCCGACAGTTGGTCTTGGAAAACGCGTTTGGCTTGGACGTCGCTGTCGATGTACGCATAGTTGCCGTCGCCTTTATCGGCCAATTGCTCCATCATGGTATCTTTGTAATTGCCCGTGCCAAACCCGACGGTCGAAAGCGTGATGCCCTTCTTCTTGTATCCTTCGATCATCGCGAGAATGTCGGTATGCGATGTTCGACCGACGTTGGCATCACCGTCCGACAGAACGATGACGCGATTGACATGGCCTTTGACCTGCGTTCGTTCCGCCAATTTGTAGGCCAAATCAATGCCACTCGCCATGGCCGTCGAGCCGCCTGCCGACAAATCTTCAATGGCCGCGAGGATCTTGGCCTTGTCTTCGATTCCCGTCGGCGCGAGCACTTCGCGCACGCTGCCCGCGTACGTGCACAATGCCACGGTATCGCCCTTGAGCAACGAATTCGTGAGGATCTTCAAGCTTTGCTTGACCAAACCCATCTTGTCCTGAGCCTGCATCGAACCGCTCGTGTCGACCAAATACACGAGGTGCACGGGCTTGCGTTCGTGCGCCGCAATGGATTTTCCTTTGACACCAATCCGCACGAGGTGATGGCCTTTGGTGAACGGCGAAGGCGCCGCCGCGAAATGCACGGCAAACGGGCCTTTCGTCGGCGCGGCGTACGCATAATCGAAATAATTCAGGAATTCTTCGGCGCGAACGGCTGAAAACGGCGGCAACGAGCCTTCCATGATCTTGCGCCGCGAAATCGAATACGAAGCGGTATCAACGTCGATCGCGAATGTGGAAAAACGATCCTTTGCCGGATCGACGACCGGGTTGATGCCATAATCACGATAATCTTCCGTGCCCTTGGGCTCGGGCGGAGCAACCGCGATCGGCGCGGGCTTCTGCGGCGAGGGAATATTCACCGCCACTTGCGCTTCACTCTTTTTCATGGCGGGTTGTCCGGGCATAACACCTGCGGTCGCCGTCGCCATGGGCGTCGTGGGCGCTTGCATGATTCCCGGCGGCGGAGGCGGCGGAGCATGCGGCATGGTCATGACCTCCCGCGTCGACTCTTTCTCTTCATGCATCACGATTCCCGACGTTTTGGCATCCATCGCCGGGCCGGACTGGTAATCGGCGCTCGCCGTAACACCCGAACCCATTTTCGGTGATTCCGCAGGGTGACCGGGCGAAGCACCACCACAAGCATAAAGCGTTTGGCAAAGTGCAACGAATGAAACGATGGCTGTGGTGGTCCGTGAGCGCAACATGATGACGAGTCCCTCCGTGTTCGGACGAAAGAACGCGGAGGACTGGAAGATCTTACAGCAAATCTTGCATGGCCCCAAAACAGGCAAAATCAGCCCAAAACGCCGCCTTTCCATTGGGTTCGAACGCGAAGCGGACGAACCCATGAAAGGTCCAGGACAGGTCCTGGCGCGGGTCCCGGGGTTTGGGGCGCAGGACGCCGAAAGCGATCCGAAGCCCCAAATGTTCAACCGGAGGCGCGGAGCCCCGGGTGGGTCTGGGTGAAACCCAGCAACCGCGCCTACGCCGCCTTGTCGAGACGCGACATCGCATCGGCAAATCGGAGCAATCCCTCACCCCAACCACCGAGGATGTACGTGCGTTGGTAAAACTCCGGCACGAGCGTGTCTTTGTAGCCTGCAATTTGGACCAAAAACACGTTGACCTTGGGATTCACGCGTTGACGATACGTCGACACGAGCTTCGCCACGTCAATGTACTTGCCATCGTTTCCCCAACCATAGTCGCGGTATTTCTTCGGGTTTGTCCCGTAAAGACCACCGTGACCCGCTTGCATGTCGGACAAGACGAAGATCGAATCCCAATGTTCTCGGCAACGAATTGCCTGATCCAGAAATGTCCAGATCCCGTTTTCCGTTCCGAGACCAATGTTTTTCGCCAAATCCTCGGCCTTTTTCAATTGGTCGAAAATCGACGAATGCTTTCGCACAGCCATCGTTTCGAGGTTGTCGCCAAAAACCCCGAGGTATCCGTCGTCCGCCCGCATACCCGCAAGAATTCCCGTCAAGTTTCCGATCGTCGACACTTTCATCGTTCCCATCGACGACGTCGTGGTTCCTTGCGCCGAACCACTGTTGTCCGCGAGCACCATCACGCGACCCGAAAATCGCGGCAATTCACCCAATGACTTGACGAGGCACGTTTCAATCGCATCGAGCACCGCGGCCGGAGCTTTTTCCTCGACCGCTTTGTACGCCGAATAATACCGAAACGGTAATTGCTTTCCCGATTCGGCGTTATGGATCAAGCGCGGCACGATTTCCTCCGCTTTGATTCCCGCTTCCAGCATATTGCGAATATTGCGGAGCATCGCCATGTGTCCCATCACGTTCATTGCTTTACGCCACGACGTACGATTCGACCCGCGCGCACTCACGATGGACTCCCACGTACGACCCGTCGTTTTCGCTTCACCCTTCGCGAGTTTGTCCACGGCTTTGCTCTTCGGATGGACGAGGTTCACCACATCCACCGTTTTCGCCGCTCGTTCTTCCAAACGATATTTCGACAACGCGTAATCGTCGTACGATTCCAGAGCTTCACGCCACGCCTTTTTCAGCGCGTTCGGAATGGGTTTTCCATACCGGAACATTTGGTACGCCAAACCCACGGCCGGTTCGTCCGCGCGACGAATGATCGACCGCGCATAACGACGCACGAGGCCCGTTCCCTTCACCGCCGCATGATTCGCCGCCCGGACCAAAATCACTTGGGGCGTCACACGCATAAGCTCTTCATTGCGCAAACGCACGGCTTCCTTCAACGTCGCCTCCGCATCGAAGGCCAAAGCTTCATCGATCGTCGATTCGAGCAAAGCCGCCGGCGACAAACCACGCCACGATTGCGGATCCAATGCATCGAGCGTTTTACGCAAATACGTACGTTGTGCGTCCGTCAAATGCGCCCCCATCACGCGCGCCGGACGTTTGTCGTCTTTTTCCGCCGGCTGATAATACATCGGCTCACCGAAAAAACACGTCGACGCAGAGATCCGCAATCGCGTGATGGGCGACGAAACATCGTACGACACGCCGGCCATGTAATTGAGGTGCCCAAGGGCCGGCACCGAAACTTGATTCTTTTGCTTCGAACGAACTTTGTCCGCGAATCCGAAGAATGCCATGACAAACCTGCGCGTATCCCTGCGCGTCTGATGCGCAGCACAAAAAAACACCCGAGGTGCCCGGGAGAACCATTGGATGGCGGGTTTTTCTTTCCAATGAAGTAACCGCCACCCTCACTACCCGGGGCTCGGGGGAACGTTCCGCACTCGGCCGAACGTTCGTGAATACGTTATTGCAGGGGTCGTGCCAAGCTCGACGGCTGCCGGAAAAAAGGACGCCGAATCGATTTTTCGTGGGGATTGAGCGCAACGCGCTGGTGGACGGACAGCGCGCGAATTATCCTGGAGAATAAGTGCTTATCCGATGGGATAATCCGCCCGCGGCTACTTCTTGTCCCAGTCGTCGATGCCGCCCAGGTTCGTGACTTGAGTATACCCGGCCGCGGTGAGCGTCGCTTTGGCTCGACCCGCACGACCACCCGCTTGGCAATACACGACGATGGGTTTGGTTTTGTCGCCCGACGTGAGTTTTTCGATCTCCGCCATTTGGGCATTCACCTGATCGACGGGAATGTTGACGGCTTTGTCGAGATGCCGTTCTTTGTATTCATCGGCCGTCCGAACATCGAGGAGCACGGCACCTTCCCCAACGAGCTTTCGGGCCAATGCGGGATCACGATCGGGCAAACCCGCCGGCTTCGCCGCATTGGTCGTCGATGCGGAAGAGGTTTCTTTGGAACAACCCTCGAGCGCAGGGAAACACGCCGCAAGCGCAAGAACGAGGGCAATGATGGGCGAGCGATGGATGTGCATGGTGTGCCTCGGCGGAAAGAGATGCGCTCTTCCTACCACCCTCGTCGCCCGTTGTCATGAAATGCGTCAAAAAAGCCGATTGCCGTTCAAGTCGCACCCGGGTTCGCCGGGAAGACACGAGCCGCCCGCCTTCGTTTGCACCTTCGTTCCGCCAATCCCAGTCGATTGCGTCTTTTTCGTGGTGGCCGTCGTCGCCGGTTGCGCCGCCGCTGCCGCCGCTTCTTCTCGCGAACGTTGCAATGCGCCTTCCGCCTGCTCGATTCTCTTTTGATTCGCCGCGACTTGCGCTTCGAGCTTCCGCGTTTCTTCCGTTTGCGCATTGATGTCCGCAGCTTGCGCCGCAATACGCGCGTCATGTTCCGGTTTGATCTTCCCGAAATACAGCCCGATCACCGCGGCCACCACCAAAACCCCGCCAACCGCACCAAACCGAATGGACCGCTCGAGCTTCTTCTTCTTCTCATCCGCTCGCAATGCTTCGAGCGCCAAAACATGCTCTTGCTCGCGCTTCTGCAATTCGATCTGCGCCTGCTTTTCCGCTTCCACACGCGCTCGCTCGAGAGCCGCCAAGCGAATCGCTTCGAGCCGCGCCGCTTCTTCCCGCTGCGCCGCTTCGATCTGAATTCGACGCATTCGTTCTTCATGCGCCAGACGCGCTTCCTCTTCCCGCGCCAACCGCAATGCTTCCTGTTTCGCCTTTTCCTCGGCTTCCGCCTTTCGCGCGGCTTCCGCTTGCTCCTCCAAGACGCGCGTTTCGTAATCATTCATGAGTTCTTTGATTGAAAACAAAACGGAAGTATCGTGCGCCGTGGACATGGGAATACCCTTCCTCCGAGCCCTAAGTCATGCTCTGGGTTACAGCTGCGGCGAAATCACGCAGCGTTGAAATCCGTCATGACCTCTGACGCATGAGGCGACAAAGAATTTGATCCACAGTGAAGTTTTTTTGTGACACTGGAACAGTGTCGCTGAAACGACGGATTTTAGAAAGCTACTTCACGGTTGGATCGTAAGGCGACGCATCCTTGTCGTCGAGCGCTCCATCTCCATCGAAGTCGGCAACGGGTGGCGCGGTTACTTCGATGCGCGCGTTTCCAGTGTAAGCGGACGAGAAAAAGGTGGCGAGGGCTTTGGAATGTTCGCGAATGGGCATTTCGACAAGAAACGCATCGTGAAGCACGGGAAATCGAATGGGTGGAGGTTGCGGCGGCGTGGGCACGTATTTGCGTTCGTCATAACGATTGTATCCCAAAGCGTGATCGGCTGGAGAATACTGCACGGCGGCGGCCGCATGGGTTCCGCGATTGGCCTGGACCGGAGCAGCAATGGTCGATACGCCGGGAACTTCGACGAGGTTTGGCGTGGCAATATCAATGCCCATGGCTCGGATCAATGCTTCCGTGGCGATATTCGGGAGCACTTCGTCATGCAGGGCGTACGTAATCATGACATCGGGCGTTTCGCGCATGTTCAGCGTATTTTGGAAAATATGCGGCGCATACGCGATGGGATCGCCGCTCTCCGTAATCGAGCTCAAGAGGTTCGCAATGGGATGATATTCATCCAATGCTTCTTCGCCTTGAATGCCGAAACTCGCTTTGGCGACGGTCCCCACGAGCCCCGAAACTTCGGCGGAGTTCGTCGTAATGAGCTGAACGAATCCCGCGCCGGACACTTCGAGCGCCGCGCCTTTGATGCTCGGTTCGAGCGCCACAGCCATCGAGCCCATGATGCCGCCGAGCGATCCGCCGTTCCAATAAATATGCGCCGCATCGAATTGCGGTGTTTGTCCTCCCGCAACAGCGCCCAAAGGAGCCAAATCGAGTTTGCTGCTTTGGATGAGGCGCACGAGGCTCATCTGATCCAAAATGGTCTGCCGAAAGTTATCGCGAACCTCGACGAAATCCTGGAAGTCGGCGAAGAACGAAACGGCAAACGGGTAATCGTCGGGAATTCCGTCGGGGCCGGCAAAAGAACCCTTGAAGTTGTTTTTCTGATCGGGGATCCCAGCTCGCGCTCCATGCAAGACGTCGTCAATGCCGATCATAGCAAATCCGGCACGAGCCAATTCATTGGCCAAGGAGAGCATGCTGCCGCGATTGTTGGACAAACCGTGGCCATTGATGATGACGGGGTAACCATTCGGCGGCATGGGCGATTTGGGAATGACGATGGTCACCGGAATCTTGGCCTCGGTGTCGGCCAAGACATAAGCGCCGGTATCGTCGACCTCGAAATGGTTTGTCTTGGGATTCTGGAACGATGGCGCGACAAATGCCCCGGAAGCCACGGCAGCGATCGCGTCGTGTGCAATACCTCCGGGATTGTCGCCGCCCGGCCATTCCACGCCGGCGTCGTCGACCTCGGGTTTGCCCAGCCAATCGTCGAGCGACGGGGTCGATGTAATGCCGAACGCGACGGCGGTATAAGGCGCGGCGGCGGCTTTGTCCAGAAAAACGACCGGCTCCGGCTGCATACGCAACCGTTCGCGCAAGACAGGCATTTCTTCGGCTCGTCGTGACGTGGTGAATACGGATAAGCCGGCGATGTGATCCGCGCTCGGGACAGCTTTGGCTTTGACGATTTCGGCGATCGCGTCGCCGTAGAGTTTTTCCTGACGCGTTTTTCGTTCGGACGCCGAAAGTCCTGCGATTCGAGTCAATTCAGGCGCCGGACCGAGGTGCTTTCCATTGGCGGCACGAACGCCGTCCGTCACGACGATCGCGTGACGTGTACCGAGCGGCAAGACGACACCGGGAATGGGAATGACGGACAAACACTCGAGCGATGGTAAATATTTGGCAATGCCCGGATATCGCTTTCCGAGGTTCGGCGATTCGGGATCGACATCGATGAAGAATATGGGCGCGGCCGGATCCGTCGCGCCGACGTAATCACGGGGAAGCGACGCATCGTCGAGCACGTCTGGCAAGAAAAACAGTCCGCCGGAGGCTCGACCAAAACCATCGAGCGACGACAAACCCGCTTGAATGGCTTCATTTGCTGATGAAACTCGCTGCAAATTCGGAACATCGGCAATACGTCCATCGGCGCCGAGGTACAAATCGCTGGGCCAGGGAATATCGCCGAACGGGGGTGGATCACTTGATGCCGCTGCAAAAGGCAGCACGACGACGTCCGCGGAAGCCGGCGGATCGGATCCACATCCCGCGAGCAGCGGAAGGACAAACAAGAGACAAGCGTTTCGTTTGCGCATCGTTGCAGCCTCACTTTCTCGAACGATTCGAATCTTCAACGTCACTCTATCGCGCACCCCGCCGCCTGTGCTATACGCGCGGCATGGCACAAGTTCACGGTGGAAGGCTCGTCAGCAAAGCACTCGCACGACACGGAATTACACATCTTTTCACGCTGTGCGGGGGGCATATTCAAGCAATCTACGACGGATGCCTCGATGATGGGATCCGAGTCGTCGATGTTCGCCACGAACAAACGGCGGGACATGCGGCGGATGCTTATGCGCGCGTCACGGGAAAACCCGGCGTTTGCGCGGTCACGGCGGGTCCGGGTGTGACCGACGTCGTCACGGCAGTGGCCAATGCGCAGCGAGCCGGAGTGCCGATGATCGTGATTGGCGGCGCGGGTCCGCGCATTCTGCAAGATATGGGATCCTTGCAAGACATGAATCACGTCGAGCTGATGCGCCCCATTACGAAATGGAGTGTCGCGATTCCTTCGACCGATCGCATTGCCGAATATATTGATTCCGCATTTCGCATTTCACAGGCCAATGTGCCCGGGCCGGTTTTTCTGGAAATGCCGCTCGATTTGTTGATGAACTATGGCGACGATGCGCCTCCGCAAACCGGACCGTTCGCCCAGACGCCCCGCCCCGGCGGAGATCCGCACTCCATTGCGAAAGCCGCGGAAATGTTGCAACAAGCCGAGCGACCCATGTTCATCGTCGGCACGCAATTGCGTTGGTCGGCGCGGCGCGAGATTCTGCGCGAATTTGCCGACGCCGTCGACGGAGCATATTTCTTGAATGGCATGGCGCGTGGTGGATTGCCGCATGCGCACCCGAACTTCTTCGCCCGTTCGCGACGTGTAGCGCTTGGACAAACGGATTTGTGTTTCGTGTTCGGAACGCCTTTCGATTTCCGTTTGGAATACGGGCGAGCGATCAATCCCGGCGCGAAGGTCGTGCAGGTCGATTTGGATGGCGGCGAAATGGGTCGCAATCGACGCGTCGACGTGCCGATTCATGGCGACAGCGGACTCGTGCTCGAGCAGCTTTTGGCGCATGTCAAAGAAAAGCGGGTTCCATCGTGGGTGGCGGCGATGCGTGCGGCCGAAGAAAAGTCGCGGGCGAAAATGCAATCGGAAATCACCTCGGATTCGAATCCGCCGAATCCTCTGCGCGTGTGCGATGAAATCGGCAAGCGCCTTGGAAAAAACGATATCGTCATCGGCGACGGCGGGGATTTCGTGGCGACGGCGGCGAACGTGATCAAGCTCGAATGGCCGCAGATGTGGATGGATCCGGGACCGTTGGGAACGCTGGGCGTTGGTCCGGGATATGCCATGGCGGCGAAACTCGCGCGCCCGGATGCACGTGTGGTGCTGATTTACGGCGATGGATCGTTCGGATTCAATGCCCTCGAATTCGAAGCCATGGTGCGGCAGAACATCCCGGTCGTGTCGATTATCGGCAATGACGCGGCGTGGATGCAGATTCGTCGCGGGCAATTGGATCTCTATGGTTCGGACCGCGCTCCCGCCACGGCGCTCGAATACACGCATTACGAAAAGGTCGTCGAAGCTGTCGGCGGCGTGGGATATTGGGTCGAGCGAATCGAGGATTTGGGTCCGGCGCTCGATGCGGCATTTGCCGCAAACAAACCCTCGTGCGTGAACGTGAAAATCGCGTCGAGCGATTTCCGCAAAGGCGCCATCAGCGTTTGATCGCGACCCGTGGAATTACGCTTCTGTAATCCCGAGCTCGCGAGCCTCGACGATCTCGATACGGAAATTCTCGCGTGCACTGTGTGGACGGATGTTCGTCCGTTACACGGTGTCGCGGGACTTTGCGATTGGCGATTGGCGGGAGGTTTGTCGGCTTTATTGCGCAGCGCATTCATGACCGGCAAAAGCGGAGAAGTGGTGATGCTCCCGGGCAAACCGCGGCTCACGTTCGACAAACTGCTCGTTTTCGGCGCCGGAGCGCGAAGTGAATTCGGCGAGGATGCGTTTCGAAAAACCATTTTGCACATGCTCGATGTGATGGACGGGCTGGGTGCACGCGTGGCCGTGGCGGAATTACCAGGTCGTCCCGACGAACTCATCGCGGCGGAACGAGCTGCGGATATTTTATTGGCGAGCGCCGGGCGAAAACGCGAACATGATGTGTGGACGTTGGTGGAGGGGCCGGATGCGCGCAAACGCATTACGCAGCACATGATCGAGGAGCGTCGGCGCGTGCGGCGGGTGATTTGACTCGATTATCCGCCCGGGAGGCATACTCGAGGCATTTCCGGCATCACGGGGCGCCGCAAGCGAGCCATTCGGCGAGTTTCGTTCGTTCGGACAAAGGCGGATCGTCGGGTCCGGGCGGCATGGAATCGTTTTCGGCTGCGCTGCGCACGAAGATGCGATCCTTGTGGCGGATGATTTGTTCCTGCGTGTCGAAGATGAATTCGCCGGGAGCTCCTTCCCGGTTTGTCGCATTGGAACCATGGCAAGATTGGCAATACGATTGCATGAATCCGGCGCCGAAGTTGGTATACGTCAAGGTGGTTCCTCCCGACGAACAGGGATAATCTTCGATTTCGGTGTAAAACGTCCCGCACGAGATGGTGCCGAATCCCAAGAGTCCCAAACCGATCAAAAACGAATATTTCATTGCGGTTTCCTAGAATAGTCGGAAATGACCTTGCGCGACCGCGCCGATTTGACCGTACCACGAAGGACCGCTCGAATACGTCAAATACGCTGCGCGGATTTCCGGACCAACGGAGAGAATAAAACGACCTTTTCCGTAAACGGTAAAATCGCACGCAACGCCGAATTGAACCCCGGCGCGATGTCGAATACCTCCGCCGATACCCAAGAGTGCCCCCCAAGGTTCTTGGGCGACGGCGGCGAGCGATTCTTCGTGTTGATGAACCGCACCGACGAGAATACGGGGCGCGATCTTGTTTGTCACGTGATACGTCCCCATCACGCCGATGGACAAAAACGTGAGCAATCGCTGATCCACGCGGCCATAACCAATACGCGCTTCGGCAAATGGCGTAATCATTTCATAAAGGCGCAAGCCCAATCCAAAGGCGCCGTAACTCACCGGATCACCCGACCAATTCGTGAGTCCCGCCGAACCTCCAAGACCCGCAAAAAGCTCACCGCGCGTTCGCGCAGGTTTGGCATCTGCCAGCGCGTCGGTCGCCTGCGCATGCAAAGGCCAAAGCCACGAAACGGCCAGGACAAACAGCCCCGCTCGACGTGCCGAAAGAGCTTTTCCAAAGACCATCCGCCCAGCCTATCACGACGACATTGGCAAAACCCGTCCCGCGAAATCTCACGCACCGTGAGTTGTTGAAAATGTTGTTGACTTGCATTTTCAACAGGACTAAGCAGCGTGGAAGCTGGTCGTTGCGGTTTTCGCGACGTGATTGCTTTGTGTATTCGCCATGAAATCGCTGCATATTCGCGTTGTTCTCGGTTCGATCGTTCTGCTTTACGCGGCCCATCCGGCCCTTGCCGACGACACGACCAAAACGGATGCGTCGCCGAACTCGACAGAAACGACTGCACCCGAGGCAGGAGCATCGTCGGGGACGGAGATTGCGGCGCCTCCCGCGACAAACCCCGAAGAAGCAGCGGCGCCGCCATCGAATACGCCGGTTGAAGTGAGCGTCTTTGGTCGACGAGACGACGCATTGCAAAAAGTGCCGGGCTCGGGGACGCTGATCGGCGCGAAAGAGGTTCGTCGCGCCGTCCCTCAAGATACGGGTGAGGTTTTGCGGCGTGTACCCGGATTGCACGTTCGTCCGGAAGAAGGCCAAGGAATGCGCCTGAATTTGGGCATGCGCGGGCTCGATCCGACACGCAGTCGGCAGGTGTTGGTGCTGGAAGACGGTATGCCCGTCGCGATCAATCCTTATGGCGAACCGGATCTTTATTATTCGACGCCGGTGGATCGCGTGCGCGCCATTGAAGTGGTGAAAGGCTCGGGAGCCATTCTCTTTGGACCTCAAACGATCGGCGGCGTGGTCAATTTTCTCACGACGGCGCCTCCGGACAAACCAGAATGGGCGCTCGAAACCCAATACGGCCAAAGGAATTATCTGAAATTGTTCGGCATGTACGGCAATTCGACCGCGGATGGATCGGCGCGATACGTCGTGCAAGTAGCGCATCGACAAGGTGACGGGATTCGTGGATTCGGTTTCAATACAACGGATTTTCTGGGCAAACTCGCCATTGCGACGTCGAGCAAAGGGGAAGCGACGGTGAAAGTCGCCGTGTATGACGAGTTTTCCCGTTCGACGTACGTCGGGTTGACGCAAAGCTTGTTCGAGCAGGATCCACGCCATCCGTCGATTGCTCCGCACGATGCATTTTACGTTCGGCGTTATGACGCCTCGCTGACGCATGAATATCGCGCGAGCGACGCGACGACCTTGCGCACGTTCGTTTACGGCTACATCACCAATCGCGCGTGGCGCCGGCAGAATTATGATCGTGGGGAAAATTCGGCGCATTCTTATGAGCGCGTCGTGGGAAATCCTTTATTGCCCGGAAGCGCCATTTTTTTCCTAAACAATTCGACGACGCGAGATCGTCGTTATGAAGCGCTGGGTATCGAGCCGCGCATCGAGCATCGATTCTTGACGGGGCGAATTCGCCACACACTGACCGCGGGAGCGCGGTTGCACGTCGAAACGGCGGATCGTCGGCAATTTCTGAGCGATCTATTGACATCCAATACAGGCGAATTGGAAACCGCCGAGCAACATCGCACGTACGCGTTCGCCGCCTACGTACAAGATCGAATTGCATTTCGTGACGAATTGCTGGTGACGCCGGGGGTTCGCATGGAATCCATGAATTCTTCGCGAAATGTCCGACGCGTCGAGGAAAACGATAGGCCGAAGGACGTAGCCATCGATGGGCAAAGTGCGAATACAGCCTTCATGCCGGGAATCGGGCTCGTTGGCGGAACGCCCAAGCTGAACGTATTCGGCGGTGTGTATGTCGGTTATGCGCCGCCACGGGTCACGGCGGCGATTTCAGCCGCCGGAAAAGACGCCAGTTTGGAGGCCGAGCAGAGCACGAATTACGAAATCGGGGTTCGTCTGGCCAAGCCGCGTTGGTTGCGGGCCGAAGTCACCGGTTTTTTGATGAATTTCCGCAATCAAATCGTGACCGGAACATTGGCGAGCGGTCAACAAAGCGAACTCGTCAATGGTGGACAAACTCTGCATCAAGGCGTGGAATCCGGCGTCACCTTGGGTATCGGACAAGCCTTGAAGTTGCCGATTACGCTGGATTTGAACGCACGGTATACGTTTTCCCGAGCCACTTACAACGGCGGCCGGTTCGACGGCAATTATCTGCCTTATGCCCCGCAACATACGGCGAGCTTGGCGCTCGATGTCGAACACAAAATCGGCGTGGCCGGCGAAGTCGCTTGGACCCACGTCTCCGATCAATTCGCGGATGAAAACAATACGGTGACGGCCGATCCCACAGGGCGCATCGGATTGATTCCCGCGTACGACGTCGTGGACGTGAATGTTCGTTATCGACACGCGAAAACAGGACTCGGCGCCATGCTCACCGTCAAGAATGCGCTCGATCAAGTATTCATTGCGACGAGGTTGCCCGACGGTATTCACACCGGAGGATTCCGGCAAGTGAACATCGGGCTGCGGTGGGATCACAAATGAGGTTCAGCGCGGGCGGCCGATTTCGGACATCGTCCGGAAAAACCGTTCGAGTCGATGTTCGATGGCTCCGAATACCGTCCCCGAAGGGTAATGCCCATTGTCATCAAGAACGCCCGCGGGCGAACCCGTGAGCAACTCAATGCCTTCTTCGACGGCGCTGATGACGTACACATGAAATTGCCCACGGGCAACGGCATCGACGACGTCGGGGCGCAACATCAAGGCCACTTGATTCGCCGCCGGAATGAGCACGCCTTGCTCTCCGGTCAAACCTTTCGCGGCACATAAATCGTAAAACGCCTCGATTTTTTCATTCAATCCGCCGACCGGCAATACGCTGCCTTGTTGATCGACGCTGCCCGTGACCGCGAGGTCCTGACGTAATGCATATCCACTGAGCGCCGAGAGCAACGCGAAAAGCTCGCTCGCCGAAGCACTGTCGCCATCGACGGGTTCGTACGTCTGTTCGAACACGAGCGACGCGCCGAACGACAACGGACGATTTTGCGCAAAACGCAGCGACAAAAATCCCGACAAGACGAGGACGCCTTTCGAATGCAATGGGCCGCTCATTTCGACTTCTCGAGCGATATTCACGGGACCTTCGGTACCCGGATAAACCACGGCGGTCACTCGGCTGGGGCGACCGAACATGACGGGCCCGTCGCTCAAAATGGAAATGGCATTGACTTGGCCGGTACGTTTGCCGGTCGTTTCAATGCGAATCGTGCCGTCGGCCAATAACTCGTGCACTTGATCGCGAAATTGATCACTGCGTCGTTGCGCGGCGCCGAGTGCGCCCAGAATTTCGGCGGCGTCGACGACCGTACGGTTTTTCCTTTGCGCCCGATAACTCGCTTCCGTCGCTACTTCGGCCAATAAGCCGAGTTGCGCCGTGACTTTGCGTTGGCTCTCCGCTTCTCGACCGCCATAAAAAAACAATTCGGTCACGGCGTCCGCGGTGAGCGGCAACAAACGACGCTCGCGGACGACATCCGCCAGAAACGATGGATACGTCGCCAGCGCGGCGCCGAGCGGCATGGTGCTGTCGAATCGCGCTTGCACTTTGAAGAGCTGCGAAAACTCGGGATCGGCTTCGTGCAATTCTTGGTATAGCTCGGGGCTCGAAATGAGGACGACCTTCAAATCGAGCGGCATGGGCGGGAACATCAGCTCTTCGCTGGTTCCTCGATAATACGTGGGATTGTGTTCCGGAACGATGAACTTGCCGGAGAGCAAACACGCTTTGAGTTGTTCGTAGAGGGCTTCATTTTTGAGCAGTGCATTGGCCGGCAGAATCAAGAAACCACCGTTGGCCAAATGCAATGCGCCGGCGACGGCAAACCCGGGCTCGGGCGGCGTTCCCGAATCCGGAGGCGCATGGCTGCGGCCGAAAAGCGCGGGCAACGTCGGATACGGCACCTCCACGACGGGCGCACCGGATCCCGGCTTATGCTCCGTCAATAACGTCGGAACGACGACTCCCCGTACGAGCGTCGGCGTTTCATCACCACCGGGTTCGTCCACGAGGAGCCGGGTTTGTCGCGTAACGAGCGCCTCGACGTCGGTCAAAAATGCCACGAGCTCGGGACGCGATTCGAATCGGGTGCGTACCGGGACAAACGCGGCTTTGATTGCGTCGCATAAAAATTGTTTCGTCGCCGCCCGCAATTCGGTGTCGCCGTCGTCTTGTACGGATGCCAAACGATCCTCGAACGCATCGATGGCCGAAGTAACCGAACGCAAGGATTCGCTCGATGGGCTCTCCGTTTCGAGCGGCCCGACTTGGAATTCACGACCCGATCGAGTGACCTCCAGACCCAAGGATTGGGCGTGCGTTTTCAATTCTTCTTCGAGCTTTGCTTCTTCCGCTTCGACGCGTCTTTGCACCCGCGCCCGCGTCTGCTTGAACCTTTCGCCTTCGGTGGCTCCACGGATACCTTCGAGCAATTTTTCATAAAGCTCGTCGAGAGCTTCCGTGAATGGACGTCCTTCACCGGCCGGCAAAGTCAAAACCGTGGGTTCATTGGGACGACCGGGGTTTGGCAAAAGCAAAATATCGTCCGGCGTAGACAATGTGGCCGCAATACGCCGGGCAACTTGACGAGCACAAAAGGTTCGTCCGCAACCGGATGGTCCGACGACGACGACATGAAAACGCGAATGTCGAATGTCGAGGCCGAAGGACAATGCCGCGAGCGCTCGTTCTTGCGCCGCGATTCCCGAAACCGGTTCGACATCGTCCGTCGTTTTGAAGGACAATTCCGAAGGAGCAATGCGCTTGTGAACTTCGTGGCTGGCGAGTTTTCGTGCGGGCATGATGGGTCCGGAGGATATACCACCCGCGAAGCTCAGCCGCTCGATCGTATTGGCGTCATTGCGAACGCAAAATCAACACCGGACAGTTTGCTCGACGCACGACCGACTGAAATATCGCGCCATGTCGGGCACTTGCAAGACCGTGCCACACCAGAACGGCCAGGTCGGAACGCAATATGTGCGCATAACGAAGAATTTCGTCGCCCGGGTCTCCGGCCCCCAAAAAAAAGCGCATTGGAACATCGGACGGACAATGTCCGAGCGTATGCAGGAAACGCTCGACGAATTCTCCGGAAAATGCCGGCCACTCATGATGCGGCTGATCGACGTATTGCGGAGGAGCCATTGCCCCATGCTCCGTCGACAGCGGCGGGTGTTGCGCTTCGCCGACGAGCACGACGTCGAGCGACGCTCCTGCTGCACGAGCCAACTCCGCAACCGGCTCGAGAGCGCAGGCGGTGCTCGGAGTCCCGTCGAGCGGCACGAGAATTCGTTCGAGTTTCGCTGTTACACCAGGACGAACAACCAACACGGGCGCGTTTGACTCTTCAATCGCCCGAGTGGCCACTTCGCCGACGCCGAGTTTGTCCCCGGTGGATGGATCTGCACCCACGATCAAAAACGACGTCGGATGGAGACCCGAGATTTCTAGCAGCCTGGCGGCGGGGTCGCCCTCTTCCACTTCGAGCACGATGCCTTCGAACGCATGCGCCGGAACGCGAAGAATTTCCGGAACATCGTGAACGTTTGTCGGTCCGGTGGATCCGGTGGAAACGAACACTCCGTGGAGCGCGTGACGCAACATGTTGGAAACGAGGCGCCCCATGGCAATCGATTCATGTGGCGCGCTGGTCTCGTGAAGGGCCACGAGGACCCGCGGGCGCAAGATCCGCCGTTCACTTTTGGGTGATTGTTTGTGTGCCAAGTGTTCGTCTTGGGCTGGTTCGCGGATCATGGCGTAAATTCCTCCCATGGGGAAAAACCGTCGGCGACGTGCTTGCTCGCGTAGGCCTGTCCGGGTTTGGCGCGTACGCTTTGCCTGACTCCGTGCGGCGAAATCACGTCGATATCGAGGGGTTCGTTGCCGTCGACGACCTGCACTTCCACGGCGGAGCGACAGACATGCAGCTCGAGACTTCGACCGCGAAGCATGAACGGCAGCGAGACCCGCCGCATACCCGGAAGCAGGTTTGGCTCGACCAACAAGCGCTCGGGGTTGTCCAACTCCTGGCGTAATCCGGCCACGCCGAAGACGACGGCCTGCCACAAACTCCCCATCGCCGCGGCGTGCACGCCGCCCGCGGAGTTACCCATGTTGTTGCCGAGATCGATGTCCGCGGTCTGCTCGAGATACCGATTGGCTAGGTCCGACAAACCAAGACGGGCAGCGATCCACGCATGAACGCCGGGCGACAGCGAACTGCCGTGCGCCGTCCGCGGTTCATAATAAAGAAAACTCTTTCGGCGCAGGACGGGATCGATTTCGTCCCAGAGCAGGGCGATGAGCTGCACGACATCGGCTTGCTTGACGACTTGTGACGCCTGAATTCGCTCGCGCCCGAGCAAGACGTCCATGGGTGCGCTACGCGGAGCAAACGCCGACAAGTCCACTTGTTCCAGTTGGAAAAACCCTTTGTGTTGTTCGATGACCCGGGCATTTTCATCGACACCGAGATACATACGTTGGGCGATATTTTCCCATTCGGTGATTTCATCGGGCGTCACACCGAGGGTCGCGGCCTTGGGCCGGCCGATTTGACGGGCGACGGCGGCCGCGACCAAGAGGTTTTTCTTGGCCATATAATTCGTGAATGCATTGTCATCGACACTTTCGTGGTATTCATCCGGTCCGATGATGCGTTCGACGTGGAACGATCCGTCCTTTTTCGACTGCGCACGGCTCGCCCAAAAACGCGCGGTCTCGATCAATATCTCCGCCCCTTCGTCCGCGAGGAATTCGTCGTCTCCGGTAGCGCGCGTATACGCCCAAATCGCATACGCGACGTCGGCGCTGATATGGTGTTCTTCGATTCCCGAGAGAATGGGAATGATTTCGCCATAAGGCGTGAGGACCATGGGCGGCGTTGTTTCATCCCCCGTATCCGCGGATTCCCAAGCAAAGAGGGCCCCTTGATAATTCTGGCCGCGGGCTTTGCGGCGAGCGCCGTCGAGCGTTCGATGACGATAACGCAGAAGCGTCCGCGCCGCTTCGGGCCAGACATGCGTATAAAACGGCAGCATGAATATTTCGGTATCCCAAAAAACGTGGCCCCGATAAGCTTGTCCGGACAAAGCGCGAGCGCCAATCGACGTACGTGGGTCCGTGGGATGAACGGCGCCGAGCAGATGGTACATGCCAAACCGCAATGCCCGCTCGATTTTCGGTGCGCCGTCGATTTCGATATCGGCTCTTTGCCAACGCGTCTCCCAAGCCGCCGCATGTTCGTCGAGCAATTCCATGGATGAAACGCGCGCGACCTCGAGCTCCAGAGATTCGGCGCGAATCACGGGATCTCCTTCGTCCCGCGAGGAATACATGCCGACGATTCGATGCAAAATGGAGCGTTCGCCAAGACGAACATGCAATTCACAACGCTCCATCGCCGAGGTCGGGCCGAATTCTCGTCGGCAATTCATAATGGAATCAGGACCGCTGACGGCATTGGTATGGGATGTCAACGCGAGCTGAAAACCGGCACGCGTCATTCCCACGAGCATGGGACCTTGACGACAATCACGCGGCTCGAATCGATTCCAATGAACGCCACCGCTTTCGCTCCGCACGTCCCCCGAGAGAATGGCATCGATTTGCACGGTGCCGGAGAAGTTGCGGGGAACGATTTCCACGAATTCGATCAACAAATGACGAGCGGCCATGGAAGCGGCGTGCAGGGTCCGAATCTCCGTCGCATGACCTCCATCGCCGATGGCAATGCCTTCCCGCAAGAGCACCCCACGACGCATATCGAGCGTCCGGTGATGGTGATGCATGGCGGTGCTCGCGGCGGAGAATAATTCACCTTCAATGGTGAATCGCAATCGTCCCCAATCCGGAGCGATCACCAATTCCGGGACGGGCGACACGTCCGAAGATTGCTCAAATACGCCGGCCAAGAACGTCGCCGGACGTGATACCGCGCTTCCTTCGGCAATCGAACCGCGCACCCCGACATACCCATTGGCGATCGCCAACAGCGATTCGATTTCGTGTTCGCGGGCCATATCGAAACCGCTTTCGACGATCGTCCATGCGGCGTCGCGAGGCACCGCAAAGTCGCCGAGGCGCGCATCCAAATCCGTTTGTCGGCGTAGAACATCCGCCACTTGAGCCAACGCGCAACGCGACCACGTCGACGGCCCGACACATTCCTCGAGCCATACGGAACTTTGCGTATTGACTCCCGCAGACCCTTCGCTTGGTGCGTCATCGATGACGAGTATTTGTGCTGAATCAACCGCAAGCGGGCGAATTTCCCGTTCGATGAAATACTTGAGGGCGGCGCCTCGGCCCGAGAGAGCCCGATGGACGACCTCCACCGGCGTGCCTCGATGATCAAAACCAAATACGGTGCCTTCGTCGTTGGTAGCCAGAAATAGCCTCCGCCGATGCGTCTTGTGGATGGAGTCGATCATATACGACAGCACGGGCGCATTGCTGGTCGTCGTAATCACGACGCGCGTCCCCGCACCGAGGAGTTTGTTGAGACAATCGGCGATATCGAATATTTCCGTAGGTTGAGGCTGGTTTGTCGGTTCGTTCCAGTTCCATACGATAAACCGAAACACCCGGTCGCATTCGAGCTTGGGCCCCGTTCCGCGAGACACTTCCGCCGTGGATTCGACCATGCGCGCGTCCCTCGCTAAAAACATGCCGCACACTTGGGCATGCACGAGACGCTCATGAAAGCAATCGCCGAATGCAATCAACCGTTGGAAATCAAACAGGTTCCGTCGATCGCCGGTCGAGGTCGCCGGCCGATGTGAACGTCTTGCACGCCATGGGCATAATCGATTCGCGGCATCAGCGTGTTTTCGCCGTTTTTTCTGTCTTCCGTCGAATATGCAGTTTGAACGGAATGCGGTATTTTCAGTGGTCCGTCAATCGCGTGTTGGCAGTGAAATCAGGTTCTTCCCGATGCTTGGTTGCGAGCCGGACCGACAGTAACATGACTTGACGTGGCCGGCTTATTGAGGCCCAATGCGTCCAAGGGTGGCGTGATCGCATGACTGATACGAGCACAATAAGAGTTTTTCTTATCGATGATCATCCTGTCCTGCGCGACAGTTTGGCGCGAGCATTGAGTGCCGAACCGGAAATGCTGGTCGTCGGCGGTGTGGGCACGGCATCGGAAGCGCTGTATGAAATCGCCCGGCTGAGACCCGACGTGGTTCTCGTGGATCTCAACATACCCGATCGCGACGGCATCGAGCTGCTCTCGGCGCTGCATACACTTTATCCAATCGCGCGATTGCTCGTTTTGAGCGGTTATGACGATGAATATCGCGTGGCGGAGGCTCTGCGTGCCGGCGCGCAAGGATATCTCGTGAAAACGGCCGAAGTCGCCGAAGTCATCGATGGAATTCGCGCGGTCATGCGGGGCGAAGCGCCCCTGAGTCAACGTATTGCGAGCGCCGTCGTACGCGCCATGCGCAAGCCCATTCCCGAGGGGCTGGGTGGTCTCGACGCGCTCACCCCGCGAGAACGTCAAGTTTTGCGATTATTGGCCACGGGTCAGTCGACACGCGAAGCGGCGGCGCAATTGACGATCAGCCCCAAAACCGTCGAAACCCATCGCGTGCGCATTTATCAAAAACTCGGCTGCCGAAGCGCGGTCGAATTGACTCGCATCGCCGTCCGCAGCGGTCTCATCGAGCCCTGAATTCACGTTCGCATTTCGGATCTTTCTTCACCGACGTGATGAAACCACTCCGTGCATTTCATCACGGGGCAAAAATGGCCTGAAACAACAACGTCGCGCCGGACAACAGAATGATGCGTGCGAGCCAAACCGGCGTTCGTTCCGAAGTTTCTCGAGACAAGCGGTAGCCGCCAAAAACGCCCGCCCCGCCGAGGTACATCGCAATCACGGCCCGCCACACGAAGCGACTGCGATCGGTCCAAATGACGACCACCGGATTGGGTTCGGGAAAAAGAACCACATCGATGACTCGCACAGCCGCGTAAGCAAACGTCGCGACGCAAAGTCCGAAAGCCAAAGCCATGACCGATCGCTCGAGCATGGTTGGTCTGGTGAAACCCTTCGGCTCAATCACAATCCCAGGGTCTCCAGGTAAGTCGCATCCGCGTATTGAAGCGCCAAAAAAGCGACCGCCACGACCGCGACCCCACTGGCAATCGCTCGACCCAGCCGCGCTCCGATCCGTTCGTCGACAAACCCGACGCGCCATCCACGCACCGCAACATCCACCGCGAGCGCCCCAAAACCAAGCCACAAGAACGGACGCACGTCCCCTTCCCCGTGCCACTTCACGAGCATCGCGGCGACGCCCCCGATGTACAACGCGAAGGCCATCGACGACGCGCGCACCGCTTCGCGAAGCACGACATCCGCTTGCCGATGTAGCCAAAAGATCGCCCGTAACACGGCGGATACCCCCACGAACAGAACCGTCGCCACCAGCCCGAGCGCGATACGACCAAGCCAAACGCGACGCACGAGCCGCCGCACCTCGGCGTGAAGGTTCGGCGCAAGATCCGGAAAGCGCGACAAAACATGCGCTGCGGCTGCGAGTCGATCGCGCTCACGCTCGAGCGCGACGAGCTCGCTCAAGGCCAGGGCGCGCGTGAGGCGATCGGCGGACGTATCGGAAAGCGCTTTTTCCAAAGCATTCGCCGCGGAGTCTGGCGAGCCAAACCGATGCCAATACGCCTCCGCGATGACGAGCTGCGCTTCGGAACGTACGCGCCCGACCGGAAATCGTTCGGCATCCCGCGACAGTGATTCGATCTCGTCACGCGTGGCCGACGGACGACGTCGCACCGCCTCGAGCCGAGCAAGAGGAACGAAGTCGCCCTCCGCATGCGCTCGAAGATCCGCTGCTCGGGCTCGCGCGATGCGCACGTAAGGAGCGCTTGGATCGAGCGAAATCGCTTCGTCGTACGCAGTCAGCGCCTCGGCGAAATGAAGATCCGACGAAGCTCGTTCGGCACGTTCATACGCGGCACGTGCCCGTACGGAACGATCACCGCCCGCATCGCCGGGATTACTTTGAGCAGCAAAGGATGTCGTCGAGACAAACGATACGAGCGCCAACGCAAGCAAACGTCGTTGGTGGCGAATGGCTTTCGAGGCGGGGGCCATGAGGGCGTCACGCTAGCGCGTTCACGCGGCGAGAAAAACGAATCGGCCCGCGAAATCCAAGCGTCGGAGGCCGATTCTCAACGAGAAAAGATCAGATACCGCCATCCGGCATCATGCCGCCCGAGGTGCTCGTGCTCGTCGAGCTGCTGCTGCTGGTCGAGCTGCTCGTGCTCGTCGAGCTGGACGAACTGCTCGAGCTGCTGGAGCTACCAGAACTGCTGGAGCTGCTCGTGCTGGAGCTGCTCGTGCTGGAGCTGCTCGAAGTGCTGGTGCTGGTGCTGCTGGAGCTGCTCGAGGTGCTGCCCATGCCGCCCATGCCGCCCATGCCGCCCATGCCCATGCCGCCGGCACCACCGGCGCCACCGCCACCGGCACCGCCCGCTCCACCCGTGCCACCGCCGCCTTCAACGCAAACGCCGAGCGGCTTGTAGGTGCTCTCGAAGTTGCACACGCCCATCGTGCCGCAATCTTCGTCGGAGCAGCAGAAACGCACGCACTTGGGATCCATGTTCATGGGGCCCGTGCCGGCGCACGTCATGCCGCCTTTGCAGAAGCCGTTCATGCCGCCGCAGACATCACACAGACCTTTGTCGTTTGGCGCGGGGTAACATTCGAAACCGTTGTTGCCGACGTCGCAGGCTTCGCCTTTTGCGGTGTCACACGGCGCGTTTGTCACGGGATTGCAAGTGCCCTGGCCCATGCCGCATGCACCGCCGGAAGGAACCTTGTCGACGGTCGACACATCCATGCCGCACGCCGGAATGAGCGGAGGTGGAGGCGGGGGGAAGCATGCATCTTTGCAGTTTGTCATGGCACACGCGGAGAGGTCCATGGCAAACGGTTGGTTGTCCATGTTGCACGCCGCCTGATCGCCCGTGACACAGTCGATACAGCCGATTGCGGGACAACCGATTGCGTCCGCGGCACATGCATCGAGCTCGGCAACGCAGCTCATATCGAGGCATGCGCCGCAGTCGCCACCGATGGCTCCGGAACCCGCCCCGGTACAGTCCGGTACGCCCGAACTCGAACTGCTGCTCGAACTGGTGCTCGAACTGCCGCTCGAGCTGCTCGAACTTCCGCCTGTGCTGGTCGGAGGCACGTCCACGACGCACCCTGTCCAAACGCCCGAAATAATCACGCCCGCAGCCACGATCCACTGAACTGCTCGCATCGAAAACACCTCGCTCTACTGACGAAAACGTCGGATTGACTGGACAAACACTGTTCCCTAGCGCGGACCGATGTGGAGCATCAAGGTCGGCTGAGCCGGGTCGAACGCAATTCTTTTCGTTGTACCTGAATCGCCCGAAAAGCGGGAAGAAAGAGCAAGGGTTCGTCCTAACCGTCTCCTTCCGGAACCGAAGGATCGTTCGGTTGGACAATCGGCGATGCATTCGTCAGCCCTTGAATTTCGATCCGCACCGTCTGCGCCACGCCCAAGCCATACGGGCAATGCCTGCACTTCGAGTGGCAGCAGTAGCCGCGTTTCAAGTGGTAAACGGACGTGAAGACGACCTTCGCGCCTTCCTTGTAGAAGTCGACGCCTTCGACGAGCTGCTGGAATTTGGGCTGCGCTTTCGACAAACCTCGACCCTCGCGCCGCATCGCGCATGAAGATCTAAGCATGAGGTGTCGCGCATCGAAAGGCGAAGCAAAGAAGCCCCATGCAACGCGCATGAGGCTTCTTCGCGGCCGGCGATTCGTTCGTGATGATCGACGGCGGTCGGCTCGGGATCGAATCAGCGATTCACGCGTTCGAGATACTTGCCGTTCTCCGTGTCGACCTTGATCCACTCGCCTTCTTGCACGAAGAGCGGAACGTTGACGATGGCGCCCGTCGAGAGCGTCGCGGGCTTGCTCGCACCGCTTGCGGTGTCGCCTTTCACGCCGGGTTCGCACAGCGTGATTTGCAGGACGACGTTGGCCGGGAGGCTGATGCCGATCGGATTGCCTTCGTGCAACGTCACATCGACGCTCATGCCGTCACTGAGCCACTTGGAGTCTTCGCCGATTTTCTCGCCGGGGATCGTGATCTGTTCGCCGGTTGCGGCGTCCATGAACACGAAATCTTCGCCTTCGGGATAAATGTATTGGAGCGGGCGCGTTTCGACGTCGGCGACTTCGACTTTTTCACCGCTCTTGAACGTGCGCTCGATAACGGCCCCCGTGGCCATGTTCTTCGCTTTGACGCGGGTAAACGCTTGGCCTTTACCGGGTTTGACGAACTGCGCTTCGACCACAAGGAAGGGCGCCTTGTTGCCGTCGAGCATCATTTTGAGGCCTTTTTTGATGTCGTCTGTCGAGTCCATGCGGGGGTGTTCCTGATACCGTTTTTGGAGCGATTGTTGCGGCGCCCCTTAGCACAACGAAGAATGCGGCGCACGAGGCCGTGACGAGACCATGGATCAATTCGATGACGAACTGCGGGAAATCAAGCGTGAAATCGTCGAGTCCCGCGGGCTCGTCATCAAGACGAACAACCTGACGAACGCCCTCGCGGCCGACCTCAAGACGATCTCCAAACGCCAGATCGCGTTTGAAAGACGCGCCATTTGGAACAGCGCGGGGGCAAACTTTCTCTTCGTCATCGTCGTGGTTGTCGTGGTCAAACTCGCCTGGGACGCACGTATCGACGTCGTGCAAGCCGAGACGAAATCCGCGAAAGAAAAAGTCACGAAGCTCGAGAACGACATCAAGGAGATGCAGCTCCGATTCGATGATCGCGTGCGCGCCGAGTCGGCCGCGGCAGCGTTTTACGAACTGGTACGAGCCGGGCGAAAACAAGAGATCATCGAGGGCTTCGAGGCGCTGCGCAAAGAGCCTTTGTCCCGCGCCGAAGTCGCGTTCTTCACAGACGCCGTGGACTCGGCTCGCGCCGATCTGAGCGTGAAGAGTTACCAAAACGGGCTCGATCACTTGCGCACGGGTCGTTGGCATGAAGCGGCGGTCGCGTTCGAAGATGCGATTCGCCTCAAAGACAGCGGTTCACACGTGCCCGCCGCGCGCTTGCAGCTGGCTCGCGCGTACCGAAAATTGGCGCGACAACGCGATGCCATTCCGATCCTGATGCAGCTGTCGGAAGCTTCGCCGGATCGTGAAATCGTCGACGATGCGATGTTCCTGCTCGGCGAATGTCTCATCGACATTCAAGCGTGGAACGACGCGAAAACGACGTTGCGCGCGTTCATCCGGCGCTTCCCGGACAGCTCGTACATCAACGATGCCCGCATGGCCCTCGCCGACATTTCACTCAAGCACTGATTGTCCTTACGAACCCGGCGACGTTGCTCAAAGACCGCCGAAGAGCTCCATCGGACGAAACACGCGCGCTCGCCATTCGGCTTCGTTGTGCGCGGCCCCCGCTTCCCACCAGTGAAAGAGGTCGGTGCCGAGCGTGTACCCGACGTTCACGAGTGTGTCGCGCATCTGCGCGTTTTCACAGGCGTTGTCCCCGATCTCGTTGTCGTCTTCGATCCCGTCGCCGTCGCTGTCGACGCACAAAGCTTCGTTGGCTTGCTGCGACAAACCCGCGTCTCCTCCACCCGCGTCGATGTACAAAACAGTCGAACGATGACCGTGGTTCTTGTACCGCTCGATCATCGTTTCGTTCTTCGACATCGGCCCGATCCTTCCCCAACCAAGCGTCCCGGACAAACTTGCCGCGTACGCATATTGTCCGGGAAAACGATCCACGATGTGCAAGCTGATGAGTCCTCCGAGGGACGAACCCATCGTGCCCACTTTCGCCGGTTCACCATAACGATCGGCAATGAGCTTACGAACGGTCGTATTGACGAAGTCGGCGTACGCATCGCCTTTGCCGCCCCACAATTCGTCCACACCGTCATTGTTCAAATCAATCATGTCTTCAACGTGGGTGTATTCGAACATTCGGCCTTCGCCGGTGTTGTCGATTCCCACGAGCATCATCCCCGGCGGAACACTGGCCTGAAGAGCCCAACCTCCGTACGGTGCTTTGGGATTGAATAAATTCTGTCCGTCATGCACGTAAAGCACGTGCGTGGGTTTTTCCAGAGGAACCCACACATTGACGGGTCGTTCCGGCATTTGGGCATCCCCGACCCGGAAAAACCTGTCGATGTGCGCGGCAATCGGACGCACGAGGCTCATTTCGCCATTGCCGTCGTACGTATACGACCGCGCCCAAGGATCGGCTGTCCAATCGGTTTTGTTGGTGAATTTGTACCGTGTGCCGTACGCAACCTTGAGGTGCGTCCAGCTGAAATTGGTCCCGAGTTTCAGCGGCGTGCCCAGCCAATTGTCATGATCGCCGGCGACGAGTGTCAGCTTGGTGTCTGTCGAGACGAACAAGAAACCATCTTCGACAAATAATGGCCATCCATCACTGGCCGCGTATTTGTCCAGCGTTCCGTCGCGATCTGCCGACAGCTCCGCGAGAACCTCGGCAATGGTTTTTGGCGACGAACCTTGACCACCCGAACCTCCACTTCCCGTGCCACCGCTGCCATCCCCTCCGGTTCCGCCGGACGAACTCGAAGTGGACCCTCCAAGCGTGGACGAACCCGAGGAAGGAATTTCGTCGGGCCCGCAAGCTGTGAGGTGGAGGGGAATGGCGAGCAGGAAAATACGAAGAAACGTGGGGATTGGGCGGTGGGACTGCATGAGCGTCATGAGTGGCTCCTCGAAGTAAGCGGCGAGAATTTCACGCGTCGTTTAATGATGCCGCATCACCGCCCAAGAACGAATCGAATCGCGCTTCCGGCACGCCGTCGAGCAAAACGGCCCCACGAACTTCGACGGACGACCGCCAGAACGGGATATCCGCCCGTGGTCGGGTGATCGGGACCGAACACAATGGGCGTGCCGTCCGTGGCGATTTGCATCGCACCGCGAATCATCGGCACAGGCAATGCAGAATCGCCGCCGGTACGAGGAATCTTGGGCCCATCGAGACGCACGCCCACGCGATCGGCCAAGGGCGACACGAAATACGTCGAAGACAACAACACATCCAATGCATCCAACGAGAATCTTTGTTGATGCGGACCGGGATCGATCATGATTTCGGTGATATCGACGGCTTCATGATCCTTATGTGCATTCGTTTGGCATTCCGCAACGATTCGATCCGCAATGGGGACGATATCGCGTTTACGTAAAGGCCGACCGTGATATCCACCAAGTCGCGCCACGAGCAGCGTCGCATACGAGCCCAGCACCGGGGGGACGTCAATCCCTCCGCGAAATGCCAAATACCGGACGGCCATTGAATGTTCCGGCACTTCGAATCGTTCCCCATCGGCAAGGGAAATAGGTTTGTCGCCATCCAAAGAAACGATGAGGTTTCCCATGGCGCGCAAAACAAAACGCCCCAGGGGAATTTCGAGCGCCGCTTCCGTTGGCGCATTACCCACCGCCAGGTTTGCCTTGGCAAACGTTTCCGGATCGAGCGGTCCCGATGGAGGCATACCGGAATGCAATCGACCGACTCGACCGGCATCTTGAATGGTCGCGCATGCGGGCGCCGCTTCGACGACGAATGCCGGTGGCTCGACACGTGCGTTTTTCTCGGCTGAACGCTCTTCATTGGCAGCCGCAACATCCGCAGGCGCGACGTTGTCAAAGCGCACTCGATCACCCGCCGCAAAAAGGAACGGGGCTTCGCGATTCACATCGAATACGCTCGGTCCGACACTGCGGCCGACGAGGTTCCAACCGCCGGGAGACGCAAAAGGATAAATGCCCGCAAATTCACCGGCAATGCCCAAACTTCCCGCGGGCACTCGTGGGCGTGGAGTTTTTCGGCGGGGCGAAACAAGACGCAAATCAAGCGGGCCGAGATATCCAAAACCGGGCAGGAAACCCACGAGCTCCACCAAGAAGTCGGTATTCACCAACGATTGTACGATTTCATCGGGCGATAACTTCAATGCCGTCGCCACATCGTCGAGGTCCGGCCCGTCGAAAACAATCGGCAGTGTATGGTTCTTGGGTGACAAACCAATCGCTGCGCCGGGCGCCGATTGTGTCGCCATCGATGGTATCCGCGCTTCGTCGACGTCTCCCACGATAACGATGACCCCTCCCCCGACGACAATATCGGCATTGGGAAATCGATGACGTAGGTCGTGCGCGAGCGCGTGCGTACGCACCGCGCGATCGGGAGCGTGTTGCAAATCGAGGTCGATGTACGTGGCTTCAAGGCCGTAAGAAACCATGACGGGATGGCTCATGCATTCCCCAGATCGAGCAATTCGGCATTCACGAGCGCTCGACGCACGGCTCGCGCCACATCCAACGCATTGGGCGTATCGCCATGAACGCAAAGCGTGTCGAAGGAACCTTGTTTGGCCAAACGAACGGCTTGCGCGGCGGCGTCGTCAGGATTGGTAATCAATGCGTGAGGTTCGGAACGAGGAACGAGACGCCCGTCGGGCAAATAGTTTCGGTCGGCAAAACCTTCGTGCCAATATCGATATCCATGGGACAAAACGTTTTCACGCCAAGCATTCACGGGAGGGCCGACGATGACCATGGATGCATTGAATGCATGATTCACTGCGGCCAAAAACGCTTCGCCAAAGGACGGCGACGTCGTGAGGTCGTGATACAAAGCGCCGTGAGGTTTGACGGCGGAAATGGTCATTCCGAGGTTTTGAGCGATTCCGCGAAGCTGAAGCAATTGGTCCAGGAGCGACGCCAGCAAATCGCCAGGTGAAATGGATAGCGTTTTCCGGCCAAACCCGGCGCGATCGGGATACGAAGGGTGAGCGGCAATGGTCGCGCCCGTGAGACGTGCCTGTTCGAGCGCGCGTTGCATGCTCGCGTGATCGCCCGCGTGCCCGCCGCACGCGATGTTGACGACAGTGGCGAGCGAATAGAATTCGTCGCTTTCGTCGGGGTATTCGCCCAGGTCGATGTTGAGGGAAAGGCGGTTCAAGGGAGGAGATGCTTCATTTGATGCGGTCGATGACGGTAACGTCCGAATCAACAGTCTTGAATGTTGCCTTGATGGTAACCGACTTTCCAGGATCGAACGATTCGACGCAATACCACGTTTTTTTCAGACGCATGCAATCGCCCTCGAGCAGGCTGAACATGAGCGGTGGTGTTTGATCTCCCCACCATTTCTTTTCCTTCAGGGCGGACTCGGCAACATCGCATACGAAGAGGAAGTCCCCCATGGGTGAGTCATCCTTATAATAACGTATGAGCTCAAGTCGAACGTGACAATCATTTACACGTTCAACAGTGCCCATTTTGATGGTTATTGGTACTTTCTCCGAACGACTGCATGCCCATGACAGGCAGCTCAATCCAATGGCGAAAATCGTGTTTATCTTTGCGGCGGAAGTTGTTACCGACATCATTTGCAACCTACGAAGTCCGTTCGTTCTGTTTCGCAATCATTACAATGTTGACGCATCTTTTGGCAACAAGCCCGGCACCCAGCTCGATCGCTGGAGTGATCGCACGAATTTTCGCACAAACCTTTTTGCAATGCGCACGTTTCAGGTTCGCTGCAGACAATCATCCGTGCTCCCGGGGGCACAAGCCTCGAGAAACAGCAAGCACAAGGCCGCGCGCATCGCGAATCCCATACCGCCCGACACCGAGCCGGTCAAGCGCCAACGATTCAGCGACCTCGAAATGTCTCGACAAACTCGGAGCAATATGATTTCATGCGGACGCAATGGATGAATTCGACGCGTACGCGCCGCCCCAAGCCGATACGGGCGGCATGGTTCCAAAGAAAAAACGTAAATCGAAAAAGGCGCTCTCCGGCGATATTGCCGAAGCCATCGCGCGATTGAACGAACATATCGCCGATGCCAATGCCATGGAACGTGATCGCCGGGAAGCAGGCGGTCGATTGCGACGCCCGACCATCGGCTTCATCGTGTTCAGCGCCATTGCGTGCCTCGCCGCCGCCGTCGTCATCTCCAATGGTCGTTCGAGCCGCTGGGAACCCGCGGAATTCGGGTTTGCGGTGTTCGCTGGTTTCCTCGCCTTCATGACGATCATTTTGGTCGTCGTCGATCTTCGTTTTCCATTACGAGAGCAATCCATTTCGCCCGAAGAAACGCTCAAATACTTTTTCCGAGCCATTGCGATGGCCCGGTTTGGTTATGCCTGGAGCGCCTTGTGCCCCACGGCTCGAGAACAATCCGTCGAACCGCCCGATTTGGGTCCCGTTCCCGTGGGCTCGGGAAGTTTTACCCTCCGAACCACACAAGAATTGAAGGATTACACGGCTACGTTCGCTCGACCGGGCAACGGCCAAATGCGTACGGTTCAAATCAAACACGTTACGCTTCTTCGCGAAGAAGACGACGTGGCGACCGTCGAGGTGCATGCGGTGTTTCAAGCGTGGCCGCAATGGGCGCAAATCGTCTCCATCGTGGGCTTGGTCATCATTCGAATCGTGGGCATCATCATTTTCTTCACCCTCTACTTCATTCTGCGAAAAACCCACGAAGTAACGTTCCGCAAAAAACTCATCCGCGGAAGCAACGGCGTTTGGTACGTCTATTCGCCCCAGATCCTCGAAAACGTCCGCGCCGACGATTGATCGTCACGGATCAGAACGCACCACCGTCCACGTGAGCTCGTGCCAATAGGCCCCAGCCTTGACGCTCGGCGCCGAACCCACTCCCACCCACGTAAATCCCTTGCCATTGCTGAATTCCGCTTCGGGTATTCCGCCGCGAGCCAATGCCGCCTGCAAGGGCGACATCGAATTGGGCTGCGTAGATCCGGGCGGCGTCGTCAATATGTTCGTCGCGCCGATCGGGCCCAACGTTTTTTTGGACAACACACGAAATGGAGGCATTTTGCCGATCGCCCCGAGCGTCAATCCCGGCGCAATGGTCAGCCCCATAGCCATGTCCACGCCCGGTAAAACCTGAATGTCGATCTCCTGCATCGCCGCCGAAGCATGCGCCGCTTGCAACGACAATACGTCGGGCTCGACGATACGCGACATTCCCCCAGCTAAAAGCCCCGGCGTCGGGGAATCGAGCGAATAGGTTTTTCCGCAAATAACACTATTCGATGGATCATCATGCCCGGGTCCACCCAAACAACCATAGGGAACCAGAAGCAGACTTCGCGGCGCATCCAAAGCCGTCCGAGGAATCACCGCCAATGGCACGACGAGCACCTCCGGAGGCAACCCTCCCGCCGTGATCTCCGCACAACCTTTCCCTGCGGTTTGTCCCAAATCACCGGCAATCACATACATGAATGCATCGGTCGCTTGAGGCACGACGCCGGAAGCCAAATCGATGACGGCGGAGCCTGCAAAAGCAAGTCCTTTGGCATCCGCGGGATAAGCAGGGGAATCGCCGCCATCGGGCCAAGGCAAAAAACACAATCGAATCGCGTCATAATCATTCACACCATTGACGATGGTCAGTTTCGACGGCCCATCGGGCTCGGGAATGTTTTCCTCGACAATGCCGCCATCACCACCGCCCGATCCGGAGCTCGATGAGCTCGACGAAGTGCCGCTCGAAGTACCAAGAGGAACGTTTCCTTCGGCGCAACCCATGAGCAAAACAGGTACGAAGCTCGCGCAAGCTTGGAACAATCGCTGATTCATCCGCCCAGTGTACCGCTCGTGTCGATCGTTCGCTGCGTTTGTCCGGCAATCGCCGGATAGATGTACGCAGCGCACGCGCTCGGAGTAACCTTGCGCCATCCACGTGAAGGTACGTTCTTCCAAACCTCGCATCACCACGTTTCGACTGACACGATCCGCCGCGGCATCGGTGCGTCGAGGTCATCCCTGGGTCTTCCGCGAAGGCTTTGTGCGCCTGCCGGAGCTGGAATCGGGTGATGTCGTCACCTTGGTCGACGAAGAAGACAACGCGCTCGGTGTGGGTCTGTTCGATGCGTCATCGCCCATCGCCGCTCGCGTCTTCGCGCGCGAAGGAACGCTTGATCTGCGCTTGCTGCTGACGCGATTCGAACAGGCGTTTCGGCGTCGCGATGTGTTTATCGGGCCAAACACCACCGCGTATCGCTTGTGCAACGGCGAAGGCGATCACCTGCCCGGCATGGTGATCGACAAGTACGGGCACGTCGCGATCATGCGCATCGACGGCGAGCATCTCGTGTCGTGGCTCGATGCGCTCGTGCCGCCTTTGGCGAAGCTTTTGGCCGCGCGCGGAGTGACGAGTTTGGCGCTCCGCCGAGCACGCGATGAAGCCGGGGACAAGCGCACACGCACGCTTGCGGGAGACGAGCCGCCGGATCGACTGGTCGTGTTCGAGCACGGCATGGCGATGGAAGTGGACCTGGCCCATGGTCAGAAAACAGGTGCGTTCCTCGACCAACGAGACAATCGCGCGTTGGTTCGATCGCTGGGAAAAGGACGCGCACGCGTGCTGAATTTGTACAGTTTCGCGGGTGGTTTTTCCGTGGCCGCGGCCCTCGGTGGCGCCAAGCACGTGACTTCGGTGGACATCGCAAGCGGTGCCCACGCGTCGGCTCAACGATCGTTCCGCGAGAACAAGCTGAACCCCGGAGAACATGCGTTTGTCACGGCCGATGCGTTTGTTTTTCTCGATGCCGCCGTGCGCCGCGGGGATCGTTTCGATCTCGTGATTTCCGATCCTCCGAGCTTTGCCCCGAATGAAAAGACCAAGCTTCGTGCCCTTGGCGCGTATCGAAAACTTCACGGCGCCATTGCGCGCGTGCTCGACAAGAACGGCGTGTTTTGTGCGGCGTCGTGTTCGAGTCACGTATCGATGGAAGAGTTTGTCGGGACGCTCGATTCGCAAGCGCTGGGACGCGATGACTTGTCCGTTGTTTCCGTGTACGGGCATGCGCCGGATCATCCGACGCTGCCGGCGTGGAGCGAAGGTCGGTACTTGAAGATGGTGGTGCTCGCGTAGAGTTTTTCGCGAGAAACACTTGGTGAACGAACGATTTTCCCGCCGCCGATTCAGAAGCCTGGATCGCGAACACGCGGAAGATTGTCGTTGGTGCCTTTGGCCGTGCCCGTGCCTTTCGTGGCCGGCCCCGATGGAGGAGGCGTACGCGCGGAGGACTTGCCGGCACTCGCCGAAGCAGACGCGGCGGGCGCAGCCGTTTCCGTCGGTGCAGGCGCGGCCGTTTGCGTGGCCGTTGGAGTCGCAACGGATGTCGGCGTCGTCGCGGCGGAAGGCAGCGACGGAGGCGTGGGATTGGCGGAAACCGTGGGCGGGGGACGTGTGCCAAGAAAAACCGCGGCCCCCATCGCGGCCAAACCCACGAGGCCAAACCCTACGACGGCGAACTTTTTCTTTCCGGAAGGCGCAGGCGGAGCATCGAGGTCCGCGACCATCGCTTTGTTGGTGAGCGACGACGTTGACGACGTGCTCGGCGATGTCCCCGGCTGCGGCGGAATGCTCGATGTGCTTCCCGCCATGGGCGGCGGAATCGACATGAGCGGAGGAGGAATGTTGGAGGGCGTCAGCGCTCCGGATGCGCGGAGTTGTTCGAGCATCGCGGCTTGTTGCGCTTTTTCTTGGTTGCGTTGCTCGGCGCGTTCGTCGGCGGTCTTGATGCCTTCACGAATGGCCGCACGGCGTTTTTCCGCGCGCTCACCGAGCATCGTCTTGACAAACCCTGGAACGTCTTCGTCGGGCAAACCCTGCAACTTCAGCTCGGCAATCGCCCGATCGATGGCCCGGGCAAACTCGGACATCGATTCGAATCGATCGTTGACGTCTTTGGCCAACGCTTTGGCGACCAAATCATTCAGTGCGGCAGGACAATCCTTGACGACCGCTGAAAGCTGCGGCGCGGGATCATTGTCGCAAATGCGTCGCAGCGTGATCATGTCGTTGTCGCCGCGGAATGGGTGCTTCGCCGCGATCAACTGGAAGAGCACGATGCCCAAGGCAAACACGTCCGTGCGGCGATCGATGTCTTTTCCAAGCGCCTGCTCGGGCGACATGAACGGCACTTTGCCTTTGAGTTGCCCGTCTTTTGTTGCGGCATTCGCCAATTCGCTGCTGGCTTTGGCCACACCGAAATCGACGATTTTCACCACGCCGTCGTACGTCACGAGAATGTTTTGAGGCGAAACATCTCGATGCACGAGGCCGATGAGTTTTCCATTTTCATCTTTGAGCTCGTGCGCCGCATGCAAACCAAGCGCGGCATTGAGCACGAGGCGCAACGCAATGAGGATCGGAACGCCGCCTTTTTGCCGCGCACTGCGCGCAAGTTGGCTGAGCGGTTCGCCGTCGATCCACTCCATCACGATGTAAATCAGGCCGTCTTGTTCACCGAGATCGAGAATCTCGCAAACGTGCGGATGTTTGATGCGCGAAGCCAAACCCGCTTCGGCCAAAAACATTTCTTCGAACTGCGGATCTTCCGACAATTCGGGGAGCATCGTTTTGACGGCGACTGTCTTTTGAAACCCACGCGTGCCTTTCATGCGTGCGGCCCAGACAACCGCCATACCACCCTGAGCGATCGGGACGAGCAGCTCGTACCGTCCGAGGGTATGCCCTGCACCGACTTCGCCGAGTGCGCTCACAAAACCCCCTCAAAAGCGCCGATTCGTGCACACAAAATGCAGAGCGCCGGCTCAGTTGCCCAATGATGCAGGAAAACCTTTGACGACGTTTGCACGGTGGTGACCAAGAATCGCAGATACCCGTCCGACACTCAAGATCTCATCCGCAGATTTCGCGCGTCGAACGCAGATTTTTCATGAGAAAACGCGCGAGCGCCTCGGCTTTGGGCACCAACGTTTCAACCTCAACAAATTCCGCGTGCGTGTGAAATCCTTTGCCACGCGGCCCAAGACCGTCAATCGACATTATGCCCATCGCCGCCGTCGTTGCGGCATCCGAACCTCCGCCAATGAGCGGAGCTTCATCATCGCCCAGCCCCGAATCACGCGCGCACGCCGCATATTCGCGATACAGCGCGACGTTCCCTTCCGACCTCTCGAGCGGCGGCCGAGCAAGTTCCTTCGTAAACGTCACCGTCGTCCCCGCAATCGCCGCCCGACGAGCAGCATCCTCGAGCGCCGAAACGAGCGCGTCACCATCCGCAAGGCGCACGTAACGCAGATCCAAGAGAGCTTCCGCTTGATCGGGCACCGTGTTTTTCGAGGTACCGCCGCGAATCACGCCCACGTTCACCGTCATGCCCGACGCATAATCCGTCAACGCTTCGGCGTACTCGACAAACCGACACAATGCGCGAATCGCATTGGCGCCTTCCGCATGCGCATTTCCCGAATGCGCCGCCCGACCCAAAGCTACGGCGCGCCCACTGCCCGTACCTCGACGCGACGTGATGACCGCATCTTTTGCACGGCCCGCTTCGAATACGAGCGCCGCACGAGCACCCGCAAGCTCCCGTTCGATCACGTATCGCCCTTCAGGTGAACCCACTTCTTCATCCGACACGATCACGAGACGCACCGGGATCTCGCGCAAAACGCCCACCTGCGAAAGCGCCCGCAATGCTTCGAGCACGACCACGAGACCACCCTTCATATCGAGCACCCCGGGACCTCGAAGAAGCCCGCCATCACGCCGAAATCCTTCGAAGGTTCCAGGAGGAAAAACCGTATCGAGGTGTCCGACGAGCGCGATGAAATCGGTTTGCGCGGGTTGGTTTGTCGCGACGATGTGCGGCGCGAATCGATCGCTCGGGATCGATCGCACGTCCGTCATTTCCGGAATACTTTGCAGCTCGGCGGCCAGCATTTCCCCAACGAGCGCCCCACCGCGAGGGTTGCCGGTAAACGAGTTCTCCAGGACCAACTTTTCGAGCAGCGAGATCGCCATGGGCGCTCGATCGCGAAGACATCGCTGAAGCTGTTCAATCATCGCGGCGAGTTTGATCGATACGCGACGTTTTGGCGAGCGTCCGGTACGGACGAAGTCATTCCCCGGGTGGAACATTTGGGGCTTCGGACCAAAACCCCGTCACGGCCCACGATCGTGGGTTGCTCGAGGCAATCTCGGCGTTAGGTTGTCGGCGACTGCGAATTGCCGCGACCTCGGAACGTTCAACCTGCTCATGAATTTCGACCCATTCAAATTCCAAGAAAACCGGATCATTTGGGGACTTCTATTTTTTGTCGTCGGCCTCGTGCTGAGTACGCTCGCCACGATTTTCGTCATCATTCGATTGCCCGCGAATTACTTTATCGACGATGGTGCGGCATCGACCGAAGCTGCGCATCCACCTTGGCGGCGAGTCTTGGGGACGCTCGTCAAAAACCTCATCGGCGTGGGGCTTGTGATTTTGGGGCTCGTCATGGCTTTGCCGGGAGTGCCGGGTCAAGGCCTGCTGACGATATTCATCGGGATCGTTTTATTGGATGTTCCCGGAAAACGTGAATTCGAGAAACGTATCATCTCGAAACCGTCGATTCTTCGGGCTTGTAATCGATTACGTGCTCGTTTTGGAAAAGAGCCGCTGCTCATCGAACGAACGCCGGCATTGATGGGCGAAAAGAACGAGGCCTCCGTCACGGACGAACGGGACGATGATCATGGCCGAGCGAAGTGATAACGAACTTGCACGCTCGCTGTCGTGCTGATCGTACCGGGTTCGATGTTGGGCATTGCGCGCAAGGCCATTTCTTGGCGGAATAAAATCGGATCGGTTCGTTCGGGCGAACCATTGACGTCATGCACGGGTCCCACGCGCAAGCCCGCCGATGAGGCCATGATTTTTGCTTGATGTTCGGCGTCTTGAATGGCCAATTCGAGCGCTCGAGCCCGCGCTCGCTCGGGATGGGACAGGAAAAACGCGACTCCGTCGACGATATTCGCTCCCGCATGCACACCGGTATCGACGATCGCGGCCGCTTCGGCACCGAGTTTGGCCGGGTCGACCTCCAGCAGCGTAATCGTCAACGTCGTTTTTGCTCGATATGCGACGATACGCGGCGCTTTGCCTTGAGCGGCTTCGTCGAATATGGGCGATACGCTGAATTGCGAGGTTTGCAGGGTGAGGTTTTCGCGCCGTAATGATTTCACGGCTTGCGCGACTTTTTCGATTTTGAGCGTCAATTCGTCTCGCGCCTGCGTCAATGTACGAACACGAATCTCCACCCCCAATTCAGCCCGCAAGGCGTCGGGAATACTCACCACGGTCGCTTGCCCGCTCGTTGTAATCAATTCCGAAACGCGATCCTCCACGAGCACGACGCCCGCACCTTTCGGCTGCATTGTGGTCGCAGGAGGCGCAACCTGCGTCGCCCCGTCATCGGCTTGGGCGGATGACGATAACGTCGGCGCCAACATCGATACGAGACCCAGCAGGGTTTTACCAAGCCGCGAACGAATCATTTGAATGGACATGTTCCCCTCCCGCGTCGACTTCGACGCGAATGTGCATTCGGCATGAGCCGGCAAGACGAACATGAGACGCCATCCGTCGGAACGGAAGCGGGCGGGCGAAATAGTTCGTCGGGGAAATGCGAGAATGGAGGGAGGGAGCGGAACGAATTACTTGCAGCGCTTGAATACGCCGACACCCGTGCATTTCGGTCCGGTCTTCGTCGTTTTGGACGTTCCGGTTCCGGTGGATTTCGTCGTGGGAGGCGGCGTGGGATTCGACGCCGTTTCTTTGGGCTCCGCCGTGAGCTTGTATTCTTTTTCGAATTTCTTGCCGGCTTCGACCGTAATGTCGACGTCTTGCGATTGATATCCGCTCTTCGACAAATTGACCTTATGAGGACCCGCCGCGATTTTCGTCGGATTCTTTAGATCTTCAATTTTCTTGTCGTCGATTTTGATCTCGTCACAAGCCGGCGAGCACTTGATCATCACCTCGCCTTCGGCAGCAGCAGGCGGAGGCGTTTCCGCGGAAGGCGCAGCCGTCGGAGTCTCGGGAGGCGGAGGCGTATTCGTTGCGCTCGAAGGTGCCGCCGATTCGCTGATGGCAATCGGTCCATCGCCTTCTTCTTTCTTTCCACCGGAAAGAGCGATGACGGCAACGATGATACCAATGACGGCGACAGCGGCGACGCCGATGATGATGGGGAGTTTGGAACGACCACCCCCACCGGCAGCGTCGAAGGAAGGCGCTCCGGGCATTTGTCCCATCGGCATTCCGCCGCCGGGCCCTGCGTCCATTCCCGGGCCGCCCATGCCGGGACCACCCATTCCCATGCCGGGTCCGCCCATGCCCATGCCGGGCCCGCCCATTGCGGGACCACCGGGCGGAGGCGGATAACCTCCCACGTCTTGGCCCGGAGGTTGATATACGGGCGCAGCCGCCGTGGGACCCATGGGATCGGCAATCGCGGGGAAAGCAACGGTCGCTCCCACAGCGGAATCAGGCATGTTCGCAGCCGCGGCAAACGCAGCCGCCAAGTCGCTCACTTGCCGGAATCGTTCATTCGGATCCGCCGCCAACGCTCGTGCAAAGACGGCATCGAGGACGGGAGAGACTTGCGCGCCGACTTCAATGGCGCGTTGTGAAGCCGGCGCACGAGCACCGACCAATTCCTGTTGCCACGCACCGAAATCCGGCTGGCTGCCTTGGCACGAACGCCAATAAGGACGGCCGGTGAGCGCGTAAAACAGGAGCAGCCCCATGGCAAACACATCGGCTTGAGCACCCGCGGGAGTGCTGCCCTGCATTTGCTCGGGCGCGACCCACGGCGCCGCGACCGCATACCCTTCGTTTGTCTGTTCGTAACTCCGAGCAAGGCCGGCCCCGAAGTCCATCACGCGCACGGCGTACCCTTGCGGTGCGACAAACACGTTCGCCGGCTTGAGCGCGTGATGCATGAGTTGTCGCGTGTGCGCCTGCTCGAGCACCCGCGCGAGGTTCTGCGCAATCTGCGCGACCTCGTGCGGGGCAAGCGGACGTTGTGAAACGAGCTGCGCAAGGGACGGAGCTGCGCTGAATTCGGTCGCCGTGAATGGCGCGGCTGTTTGCGGATCGTATCCCGCATCGAGCACGGGCAACACGGCATCCGGCGGCAAACCGTTTGTCGCAGAATAGATCTGCTCGATCATCGCCATGACTTCGGGGCGCTGCGCGATCGAAGGCGCATAAATGCGCACCGCGAAAGCGTTGCCCGTCGCATCGACGACACGGTACGTGGCCGAAGAGCCGCCATAACCCAAGAGGGCTTGAACCGAATACTTTCCGGCGATCACATAGCCGGGAGAAAGCTGAGGCGCAGTCACGTCATTCCTTCGGTGAACTATTTCTTATCGTTCTTATCGTCTTCGGACTTCTTGTCGCCCGCTTCGACAGGACCGGGCTTGATGCTCGTCAAGATCGCTTGAATCGCTTCTTGACCCTTCGTGTCGTCATCGAGGACAAACCCGATCGCGATCAAGTTGTGCGTGGCGTCGACAGGCGCGTGCACGATCATCAAGCTGGCTTTCTTGTCCTTGAGGCCCGCTCGTTCACTGCCTGCAGCGACCCACGTACCCATCTTCAAACCGTTGGCCTCCATGGGCGCTTCGGGCTTCTTCCAGGCGACTTTGTAGCCTTTGGGAAGCGATGCACCGATCGCCTTGGAGAGGTCGGCGAACGCGGCATCACGTGCGGCATCGTTTTTCTTGGCGTCCTTGTCGGGCGTGTACGAACCGACCACGAGCACGGCGGAGTTCGGCTCGGCCGTTTGTTGCGTGATCGAGAAGCTCTCGGTCTGCGCGTACGTCCACTTTTCGGGCGGGACAAACTGCACGCCGGCACTTTTTACTTTGGCGACGGTGTCCGATTTCGCCGAACACTTTTCGTCGAGCGACTCGCATTTCGGCGGCGGAGGCGGGTCTTTGGGTTTGTTTGCATCCTCCGCGTCGGGATCCTTGACTGGAGGAGTTTTCCCTCCGCACGCAACAGGTGCGAGCGCGAGAGAAAGGACAATGGTGGCTAGGAGATTTCGGTGGACCATGCGCACGACGCGAGCGTGGCAGATCGTGGGCCGCCCTCGCAAGTATTTCCGCGACGCTTTGCGTGACATGATCGGGTGGGTGGTGAAGAGACGACGATCACACGAGACAAGACTCGTGCACTCGGCTCTGCGCGATGAAGAGCGACCGGAGGAAACGTACGGGCGACGTCGGAATCAGGGCTTCTTCTTCATGCCCGGCAGATACGCCTTGTCCGGCGCCTGCTCGACGAATTCGACCTTTTCCGACGTCATGATGCCGTACTTCGGGTTCGCCGCGGTGCCGGAGCTCGCCTTCGTAAACGTGATGGCGTAGTTGCCGGTGACCTTGACCTTTGCCCCGATGTTGGGGATCGGGTTTGGAAGGTCCGCACCCCAGAACTCGTCGGTCAACTTGGCTTCGCCTTCTTTGCCTTTCGGCTGACGATCGATCGCTTCGATCAACGTGAAGACCTGCGCGAAGTTCGAGGCCCAGCCCATGACGGCGATCATGTCTTTGGTGTCGCCTTTTTCGTCGGCGATCCAGAAGGTCGGGATCGGCGCTTTGCAATCCGGCGGGTCACCTTTGCCGGTCTTGTGGATCGCGCACTTCGGCGCTTCGTCGTAGTTTGTCTTGACGACATACCCGACGATCGAAAGATTTTTGCCGTTGACGTCTTCGAAGTGAACTCGGCTGCGCAGATCGTGCGTGACGCCGTAGACCGTGTACGCACCGTCCGAACCCTTTTTGGGTTTCTGCGGCAACGTCGGAACGGCAGGCATCGACGCCTTTTTGCCGCTGACTGCGGGTTTTGCCTTGTACGGCTCTTCGGCGGGACCGCAGCCGAGCGTGGCCGAGGCAGCAACGGACGCGAGTGAGAGGAGAAGTGCAAATCGAACGTTCATGGATCTCTCCGGCTGCAAAAGGGCACACGCGCACGGGCGCGAGCAGCCGCCCTCGGTAGGGGCGCGGGGCACAAGAGCGCTAACACGACCTCATACGAGCCGTAAAGAACTTCGCCGCCCTCTTCATACGTTCGCCGTTCGCCCAGCCAATCAACCTGCGATAGTCTCCCGTCATCATGCGCGAGACCAAGCTGCGCGCCCCGTTCGAAACCTCACGCATTTTGGTGATGGTTCTCGCCGGCGGCGAAGGACGAAGGCTCGGACCACTCACCCACGACCGCGCCAAGCCCGCGGTTCCGTTCGGTGGCCGCTACCGCATCATCGACATCGTTCTGTCGAACTTCGTCAATTCCGGACTGCACAAAATCAAAGTGCTCACGCAGTACAAGAGCGCTTCACTCGAAGAACACATCGCGCGTGCGTGGCGTTTGTCCCCGATGCTCGACAACTTCATCGAGACCATCCCGGCTCAACAACGCACCGGAAAGAGCTGGTTCAAAGGCTCCGCCGACGCGGTTTTTCAAACGCAACACATCATCACCGACGAACATCCCGAGCACGTGTTCATCTTCGGTGGCGACCACGTCTACAAGATGGACATGCGCCAGATGCTCGCGCAGCACCTCGATACGCAAGCCGAGCTCACCGTCGCCGCCATCCCCGTTCCTCGCCATGAAGCTCGCGCATTCGGCGTCATCGAAGCCGACGCCGATGGACGCATCATCGCGTTCCACGAAAAGGTCGCCGACCCTCCGCCCATGCCCGGACACCCGAACCTCGCGCTCGCATCCATGGGCAATTATATTTTCAACACAAACGAATTGCTCGCGTCGCTCGAGGAAGACGCAGCGAACGAACAAAGCGCGCACGACTTCGGACGCGACATCATTCCGATGATGGTCGCCAAGGGCAAACGCGTTCACGTCTACGACTTCCAGACGAACCAAGTGCCTGGCGAAGACGAAGGCAGCTCGTACTGGCGCGACATCGGAACCATCGACGCCTACTGGGCCGCGCAAATGGATCTCATCGCCGTGCAACCCGCGTTCAACCTGTACAACGAACGCTGGCCCATCCGCACCGGCATGAGTCACGACCCGCCGGCCAAGTTTGTCTTTCGAGAAGAGTGGAACGCGCGCGTCGGTATCGCCACCGAGAGCCTCGTCTCCCTCGGCTGCATCATCTCCGGCGGACGCATCCATCGCAGCGTCTTGTCGAACCGCTGTCGTGTGAACTCATTCAGTCACGTCGAAGAGTCCGTGCTCTTCGAGAACGTCGTCATCGGTCGGCACGCGAAGATTCGTCGCGCCATCATCGACAAAGACGTCGAAGTTCCTCCAAATACACAAATTGGCTACAACCTCGAAGAAGACCGCAAACGTTGGTACGTCAGCGACGGGGGCATCGTGGTGATCCCGAAGCGGGCCAAGATCGGTTGAATACGGTCGCATCATGACGCGCACGATCATCGTCGGTGATCTGCACGGTTGTCGAGACGAACTCGAAGACCTGTTGTCCTTGATTGGGTTTGGCTCGTCCGATCGGCTGGTCTCCGTTGGAGACCTCGTTGTTCGAGGTCCGAATCCGGCAGGCACCGTTGACTTGATCCGCAAACTCTCCGGACGTGCGGTGCGAGGCAATCACGAAGATCGCCTGCTCCGGCATCGTCAAATGCCCCGTCACCTCGCTCCGCCGCTGGGCTCACTGCAACGCGAAGTCGTCCGGGCGTTCAAGCAACATCACTGGGAATTCCTCGCGTCGTTGCCGCTGTGGCTCGACCTTCCCGAACACAACTTGCGCGTCGTTCACGCCGGCGTCGATCCGCGCTTTCCGATCGATCGCCAAAGCCCGCGCGTGCTCATGTACTGCCGCAGCCTCGATGCGTACGGCACACCCACCGAGCGACACAGTCAAACCCTGTGGGGCGAAGTTTACGCCGGTCCGCCGCACCTCGTGTTCGGACACAACGCAAAGGAAGTGCCCCAAGTTCATCCGCACGCCACGGGCATCGACACGGGTTGCGTCTACGGTGGTCGACTCACGGCGATGGTCCTACGCAAAGACGAACAACCTCCGCCACCCAATGAACGACGCAGCGTCCTCGTGAGTGTTCCCGCAAGACGCAAGTATTACCCGCGGTAAGCGCAGCTCGAACCATGCACAAACTCGCACTTCACGCGCGTTTGTGGATACCCTTCACGCATGCGTTCCGCCTGGTCCCGCCTTACCGCGACGCTCGCTCTCGTTGCCGCGTCTCATGCCGCCGTGTTTGTCGCGGTACCCGAGCGCGCCCTCGCTCAACCCGTCGCGACCGACGCCAAGTCGAACGTGACGTCCTTGATTCAACGCGGAAGCCAACTCTTCGACGACGCCGAATACGAGGAATCAATCCAAACCCTCTCCGCGGCGCTGCTTCGACCCGGTTCGAAGAAAGAAGAGAAGATCGAAATCTATCGCCTGCTTGCCTACAACTACATCGTCCTCAAACGAAACGACGAAGCCGACGCCGCCGTTCGCGGCCTGCTCGTTCTCGATGAGACGTACACGTTGCCGAGCAGCGAATCGCCACGCTTTCGCGACTTCTTCAAAGCCACGCGTGAGAAGTGGGAAGCCGAGGGCAAACCCGGTCGCGAAAAAGCGGATGCCCCCGTGGAAAAACCCATCCGCATCATGCATCAGTCACCGGCGCAAGTCGCTCCGGGCTCGACCATCAAACTCTCGGGACGCGTTGAAGATCCCGACGGACGCGTTCGAGGCATCACGCTCGCGTATCGCTCGGGCGCTCAAGGTAAGTTTGTCCTGGCCCAAGCCACGTACACACTCGGCGAATTTCAAGGCGAAATCCCCAAAGACGTCGTGAAGTCACCGTTTGTCGAGTATTACCTGCAAGCGATCGACAAAGGCGGCTTGCCTCTCACGTCGCGTGGTGACGTCGCCAGCCCGCTGCGTGTCGTCGTTCCCGCCGCGGAGAAGAAAAGCATTCTTTCGAGTCCCGCGTTCTGGGTGCCCGTGAGCCTCGTCGTCGTCGGTGGTGGTGTTGCCGCGACGTACTTCCTCCTTCAACAGCGCACCTCGACCGTCACGATCAACGTCCGCGAATAACCTCGTTCATTCGTGCTACGAACGTTGCTCTCAACATGACCGAGCCCGTTTATCCCTTCGTTGCCATCGATGTCGCGCGCGACAGCGCCGATGAATTGTCGTCGTTCCTGTTCGACCTCGGAGCCATGGGCGTCGAAGAACGCGACGAACAAACGCTCTCCAAGTCCTCGAGCCAAGGCAAAGTCACGCTCGTCGGAAGTTTTTCCTCACGCGAAGAAGCCGATGAAGCCATCGCCGCGCTGAACGAACACGATCCCGATATGTCCGCGCGTATCGAAGAAGTCGTCGGTGATGCGTGGCGCGATGCGTGGAAAGAACACTTCGAACCTTTCGCGCTCACGCCCACCGTCACGATCGTTCCTCCATGGGTTTCTTATGAGCCCAAACGATCGGACGAACGTGTGCTCGAACTGGAACCGGGACGCGCCTTCGGAACGGGTCTGCATGCAACGACCGCGCTCGTGTCGGAACTTCTGCATGCGCATCAAGCAACGTTGAGCGACAAGAGCATCCTCGACGTCGGCACCGGCAGCGGCATCCTCGCGCTCGTGGCGCTCGTGTACGGCGCGCGTGATGCGCTGTGCATCGACAACGATCCCGAAGTCGTCGATGTCGTTCGTGAGAACGCCGAACGCAACAAGATGAGCGATCGCATCGTGGTGCGGGAAGCGGTTGTCGAGACAATCACCTCGGCGTATCCGATCGTCCTCGCGAACATCGAAACGAAAGTGCTGCGCGTGATCGCCGAAGATCTCGCCCGCGTCGTCGCGCCCCAGGGCATGCTGATCTTGTCCGGCATCCTCGCGGCGGAACACGACGAGATGGTGCAACGTTACTCGTCGCTCGCTCGAGGTCTGCGTTATCTCGAAACCCGTCGTCGTGGTGATGGCACCGGAGATGATTGGGTGGCGATCGCCTTCGGATCGCCATGAAGGGGCGTCTTCGCGTTCCTGTCGCGCGTATTCAGCCCGGACGAACCATCCTGGATGAAGATGCTTCGCGGTACGTCGCGCGCGTGCATCGTCTGCACGAAGGCGATCACGTCGTGCTCTTCGATCCCGATCAGGCGCTCGAAGCCGATGCCGATATCTCGAGTGTGGATCGATCCTCGGTGACGCTCGTCGTCGGTGAAGTGCGCGCCGCGTCGGTGCGTCCTCCGAGGCGCGTGACGTTGCTGCAAGCGACGTGCAAGAGCGACAAGTTCGATGCGATCGTTCGGGATGCGACGGAGCTGGGCGCAAGTCGTGTCGTGCCTGTGTTTGCCGAGCGATCGGTGGCGCGTCCTGCCGATGGACGAACGGCGCGTTGGCGCAAGATCGCGATTGAAGCGGCTCGTCAGTGCGGACGTGGAGATGCGCCGGCGATCTCTTCGCCGATGGATCTCGTCGATGCGGTTCCTCTCTTTGCATCGGGCGAAGGCGTGGTGGGATTTTGCCTCGATCCCGCGGCACCGACGCCGCTTGGTCCGGCGCTGCTCGACTTGAACGCCGATGTGGAACTCGCGTTCGTCGTCGGACCGGAAGGCGGTTTGACCGCGGAGGAGATCGACGCGTGCACGACTGCGGGCCTCGCGCGCGTATCGCTCGGACCGCTCACACTACGCGCGGAGACGGTGTGCGCGGCGGTTCTCGGGGCGGTGAGTGTGCTTGCGGGTGTAGGCGTCAAGCGTACGTCCTGACAGACACTTTGAGGAGCAACGAAATATTTCGCGGATACGTTCGGACGCCCGTGACGAACACGACGTGTTCAGATCTCGACCACCCCTGTCTATCCGCGAAAAATCCCTACCCTCCGCGCCATTCTCGCGCTACCCCGTCGCATCGTGGCCATCGCACTCAATCCTTCGCAAAAGCAGGTTGTCGAGCATGATGTCGGTCCGATGCTCGTGCTCGCGGGTGCAGGCTCGGGCAAAACGCGCGTCGTTACCGAACGGATCGCGCGGCTGCTCGAACGAGGTGTCTCGCCGCAGAACATCCTCGCGATGACGTTCACGAACAAGGCTGCGGCGGAAATGCACGAACGTGTCGTGCGCCTCGTCGGGGCCAAAGCGGGCAAGGACCTCCGCGTCTGCACGTTCCATCGGTTTGGCTTGGACACACTCGGGGCGGAAGTTCGCGCGCTTGGGCTCCGCGGTTCGTCGTTTGCGATTTTCGATCAAGCCGACGCGACGAGCGCGATTCGGGAAATCTTGCGCGAAATACGCGCTGGGAAAAACTTCGACATCGGCGCGATTTTGGCGCGTATCTCCGCCGCGAAAAACGACTTTTTGGAGCCGGAGGAGTGGCTGGAGAAACAACGTAAAGGTCGCGGCGTCGACGATTACGATGAAATCAGCATGCTCGTGTATCCCAAATACTTGGCGGCATTGCGAGCCTTCCAGGCTTTCGATTTCGACGACTTGATTTGCGAATTGGTCAAGCTTTGGAAAAAGCGCCCCGACGTCTTGGAACGATATCGCATGAAATATCGTTACCTCATGATCGACGAATACCAAGACACGAACCACGCGCAGCTCGAGCTCGTCATGCAGCTCGGCGGAAAACACCGCAATGTCGTCGTCGTCGGTGATGACGATCAATCCATTTATTCGTGGCGTGGTGCGGACGTGCGCAACATCCTCGAATTCGAGGAACACTTCCCGGGCGCCAAAGTCGCCAAACTCGAATACAATTATCGTTCCCGCGCCCCGATCCTCGATCTCGCCAATGCCGTACTCGCAAAAACGACGGGCAAACGCCATAAGAAGACGCTCATGGCCACGCGAGGTGAAGGACCGATCGTGCTCGTCGTCGCCGCTGTCGATCCGGACGTCGAAGCGAGCTACGTGGCGACCCAAGCTCAAGAGCTCATTGAAAAACAAGGCGTTCGTCCCAAAGACATCGCCGTACTTTATCGATCGAATCTGCAAGCCGCACCCATTGAAAGCGCGCTCAAGGAACGCACGATTCCTTTTCGCATGATCGGCGGGCAGCAATTCTTCGAACGAAAAGAAGTCAAAGACCTCATTGCGTATCTTCGGTGCGTCCTGGTACCCGAAGACGAAATGTCGTTGCGGCGAATCATCAATTATCCCGCTCGAGGTATCGGCGAAGCCGCATTCAATAAATTGATCAATCACGCCACAGCGCACGATTTGTCATTGTGGACCGTGGTGCAACGGGCCCATGCCGTACGGGATTTGCCCCCCGCCGCGCTCGATGGTTGTCGAAAACTCGTCCGAATCATCGAAGGTGGACGATTGGCATTCGAACAACGCGACACTGGCGCCATCGTCGCGCAAAAAATATGCGACGCCGTGGGACTCAAAGAAGACATCATGGTCGGTTCGGCCAATCCTCAAGTTGCCGCGCGGCGCTGGGGAAATATCGAAGGACTTTTCAAGTTATTCGCGCGTCGGGACGAACAGGGCAAAGGCGATCGAGAATCGTTTACAGAATTCTTGCGGCTTTTGGCATTACGCACGGAAGAAGATGAAGCGGAAGCGCAAGACAAAGTGACGCTCACGACGATGCATGGAGCGAAAGGTTTGGAGTTCCCGTACGTGTTCGTCATCGGCGCCGAAGAAGGGTTCTGTCCGCACGCGCGCACGACGAATGAACGGGCTACCGATTTCGTCGGCGATGGTGATGCCGCCGTGAGTTTGGAAGAAGAGCGCCGATTGTTTTACGTGGCCGTGACGCGAGCCAAGGAAAAACTCGTGATTACACGCTGCAAAACGCGTCCTCAACGTGGCAAAGTCATGCCGCGAACGCCCAGTCGATTTTTGCTCGAATTGCCCAAGCACCTTTACGAAGAGCGCGAAGAAAATACCCCCGTCGCTCCCGCATTGGAAAAAACCAAAGCCGGCGCGGCCGGCATCTTGGCCATGTTATCGCAGGTGCCTCCCGCCGAACTTCCTATGATCCCGCGTCGCCAACGCTATTGAAGCTGGGTTTCACCCAGACCCACCCGGGGCTCCGCGCCCCGGGACCCGCGCAAGGGCCCAGGCCCTTGACC
>CAYSYX010000022.1:0-1151 GCA_964435055.1 uncultured Polyangium sp.
GTCGCTATCCGGCTGAAAGTATCCGGCGAAACGATCACACAATTGGCGATATCGCAATACTTTGTCGCCGATTCTGCGCAACTCTTTGGCGTTTTCTTTGCGACCTTCCGGACTCCACATGGCGGCGTTTTCCTTGTTCTATTGCGCCTCACTTACCCCGGGCGCGACAACGTCAATACATCGATGATCGAAATAAATCAGTTTTGGCCACGTCTCACTCGAGCACCTCGTCCAAGAACCCGTGCATCTCACTCCAATACTTCTTCGCGTTCGGCAAGAATTGAATTGCCTGAAACGCATGAATTTGCCCGTGATAATAGCGCACTTCCGAACGAGTTCCCATCTTTTCCAACGCCGCATGTAGTCGACGCGTATCATCGAGAATCGGATCGGCCGTACCGACGCTCGAAAAAAATGGCGGCAAAGGTCTTTCCGGACGTACCCCTCGTTCCAAAAGCACCACCGGGTCGGCCAAGTCCAAATGCCCCTCGGGCACCGAGCCCGTCGGCAAATACGATTGACTCACTTCGATGATGCGATCATGCAAAAATCCGGGGAGCTTCTTTCGTCGTGAAAAACGATTCGGATCCGTAACTTGATACATCCCGCATTTCGCAATCACCGCCTGCGGTCGAATATTCGCATCGAACACCGCCCGAGCAAATGGTTCGTCGCGACGATACGCCGTCGTGAGCGCAAGCGAAGTGGCCAAATTCGCGCCCGCGGATTCACCCGCGAGCACGAGGCGCGAAGCATCGCCGCCGTATTCATGGGCATGGCGCAAAATCCATTGAAGGGCGGTCGCCACGTCTTCAACTGCGGCTGGAAAACGATGCTTGGGGGCCAAACGATAATTGACGAGAAAAACCAAATAACCGCGTTTTGCAAACGCGAGCCCCATTCCCCAATGCGAGTCTTTCGACAGAATGCGAAATCCTCCGCCATGGATGTACATCACGACCGGCCACGGCCCCGTGCCTTTCGCCGGTTTGTACACGTCGAGCAAGTGGTGCGTTTCGCCGCCGGGCGCATAAGGAATATCGTATTGACACGCAACACCGTGGCGATCGGGACGCGCAATGGGCATTTTGCGAAAACCGTGCGACAAAACGGTCCACGCGGTATCCATGAATGCACGACCGACTCGCATA
>CAYSYX010000022.1:1161-47379 GCA_964435055.1 uncultured Polyangium sp.
AGGGGATGGGGTGAATGCATGAAAGCAGGCTCCTCAGGGCGATGATGTCACTCGGGCAATGTCGCTTCGTCTCCCGCATGCGACCCGGGATAACGCATTGAAGACCGCTCGACCGCTTCTTCAAAGGGTTGGCGCAGCGATTGAATGATATCCGGCGAGGCGTCGGAAACCCCCAGCGTGAGCAATATCTGCGACACAATGCGATTCCACGCTTTTTTCGCTCCCTGCGGCGATGACGTCACCGCCAAAGCGCCTTCTTTGAGCTCCAACGAATTACGCAGGTGCTCGAGCTCCGCCAAACTCGTGCCGGCTTCAATCCAAGCATCAATCATGTGCCGCAGCGACTTTGTCGCAGCGAGCGCGGGAACCGTCGCCAAAAAGTCGGCCAACGCCTTTTCTTGATTTCGCAACATCCGTCCGACACGCGCCGTATTTCCTGATTCGGCAAGCAATGATGCATTGACGATCGCCAGACCCGTTGGAAACAGTTTTCGCTGGGCTTGTTGGCACGCCGCAGCGCGCACGAAATCGGGCGGATCCTGGCCGAGGCAAAAATGCAAATGCGCTTCGAGCGCCGCGTGAATGCCCTTCGCAAGATGATCATGCCGTGCGTCGATGATCGTTTCTTCTTCCACCAACGTCTTCAATTCATTCTGCGGCGCACGCACCGATTTCGCCGCCACGAGTCCTTCATGCGCCTGCACCACCTTACCGTGCAGCGGGGCGATTTCAGGCACCGACAAGAAAGCATCCCGCATCGGCGACGCTTGGACCCACGGCGTCGTGAGCGCCAACATTTCATCAATTTCCAGATGGTCGAGCACGTTGCAAACTCCTTCCAATCACCGCATGCTTTTTGCCAAATTGCATGTCGCGACAACGGGATCCGCACCATCGCGTTGCAATGCAAGCGTCAGTTCATCCGTACCCGATACGCAAACGAAAAGCCGACCCACGAGCCCCGCGGGCAAACCCGTCGGTACGAGCGATACCCGCGGATCGCTCGAGGTCATCTTGCCGGGAACGAATTCTTGCGACACGCGCAGCGGCGTCTTCGTATCCCATTTTCCAAAATCCACGTAATGCGGGCCGAATACGCTCGGATCCGAAACCGGCGTACCCATCTGCACGAGCGCCGAAAACTTCGGCGGAAACCCTCGCAAATCGCCCACGAAATAACGGAATCCTTGCGCGCGACGCACCAAATGCACCTCGTGATTGGCGATTTTCAACGCTCCAAGCGCCACCGCGCTCTTCGGCGTCACGCCCACGATGGTCACGCCGCGCTCCGTACGCTGCGGCGTTTCGTAAAGAACAACCTGTTGAAATGGTTTGTCACTCCCGGGGCGCCAAATATGCAAATCCTCGATCCCCAGCTCCTCGGCGAGTGCTTTTTCGACAAACGCACTGCGCGACGAATTGCCGGCCAGAAGAATCGTCACGCCCTGTTCCTTCCAGCTGCCTTCCCCGCCCCACGGCGCGATCGCCAGCATATTTTTCATCAGTTTCACGCCGTCCCGAATTCGCGCCATCAAATGCGCTTCGAGCACCGCATGCAAACTCGACGGATCCTGCCCCAACGACTCGAGCTGCACTTCCGTCCCATCGAGTCGCGCCGCAGCCAGCTTCTGTACCTGCTTGGGCGGGTTTTTCGGACCAAACTTCACCGCCTCGAGACCCAGCTCGCGCTCGAATCGAAAACGATTCTGTCGCGCCGCCAAACTGCGCTTGTACAAATGCGGCTTGTTGGCCAGGTTGTTCGGAGGCACCGTCTGCGGCCGCATCATCGGCACTTCCTTCGCCTCCATCTCCGGCAAACGCTGCGCATCCTGATGCGTCAACCACACGAGCTCGTGCGTCAGATAATCGCCGCCGAGATGATCGTCGCCGCTCACTTGCAACGTTTCGATCACCGTTCGACCACCGAATTCCTCAGCTTCCTCTTCCGTCGCCGGGCGGAAACGACCACACGCGATATCCAGCGTTCCACCGCCGAAATCAAAAACGGCAAAACGCATCTCGCCAAACTTTTCGACGATCGGTTCGAGCTCGGGATACGCGGCGAGCTCCGGACAAACCTCCGCGGCAAACGCCTCGGGCTCGCTCGCGCTCATCTCCACCGTGATGTCTTCGGCCCGAATTCCCTCGGGAATCCCAAGCAGAATCCCTTGCCGAATCTCTTCCTCGAGAAGCTTGCGCGACCTGTCGTCGAACTTCGCCGGATGCGTCAGCCAGTAGCGCAAGTAGACGTCCTGCCCGGGTCGATTGATCGCCCGCGAGAGCAAATACGCGTAAACCCGCACGAGAACGCGCACGCGAGGTTCGTCGAGTAAAAAGTCCTTGCGCCGTTCACGATCGCGAAGTTGTGGAGACTGATCCAACATCATCACGCGCTCGGGCAAACTCTTGAGCTCCCCCACGACCGCGTTGGGTGAGTCGGTCATCGCTTCGCGTGCGGCATGACTTCCACGCACGACCCGCAACAAGTTTGGAAAACGAAACCCTTGTCCGGCCGCCGCGCGTTCCATTTCGGCCCACAAGCGTTCGTGATCTTCGATGAGCAAATACGTCGGATTTTCCGCGGACTTGAGCGCATCCAAGAGCGAGCTGCCCAAGCGCAACAGAGACCGATAACCTTTTTGATAGAGGGCCGCGACGGTCGCCGACGAACCGAAGTCGATACCCACCGCGGACAAACGTTGGAACGTCTTGAGCAGCGGGCGCGGATCACGAAGACGCAGCGGAAGCGCCGCCTGCCACGTGCATACGGCCGCATGTTCACCGAAACGCAGCTCGTGATCGATCACCAAATCGAGCGGCACATCGCGGCCTTCCTCGGGGATCGGGAGGAGGTCCGCATGTGATGTGTCCAGGAAAAACTCCGTGTAGGTTTGTCGCCCTCCACCGCGGCGCGTGACATCCTCCGTCAGCACGGCGGGCGCGTCGTCGGACCTCTGCCACCGATGCGCGACATGCAAAGGCTTCGTCTCGAGCGTAAACGGAGCGGTATCCATCGGCTGCCAATCCGCGAACAGACGCAGCCGCCACCTACCCGTGCCGATCCAGAATCCTTCTTCGGGGTTTTGCAAGTCAAACAGACGTCGTTCGGGCGCATCCACCAGCACCGAATCGGTCGATTCGAGGACATCCAGAGCCGAAATGGCGGGACCTTCTCCGGGGAGCGAAACAAGGTTCATCCGGACAAGCACGATGCGTCGGCTGTCCGCAAGCGTTGGAGAAGCCGAGATCAGCAGCGAAAACTTCGGTGATTTGCCGGCTGTCGGAGCCAGTTGGGCCAGAGGTGCTTCGAGCTCCAAGGAAAAACCGCTGCGTTCGTCCGGGCCCTTCGTCAACGTCGCCGGAACGATGTTTCCGACGCGTACGCCTTCGATTTCCAATGCGGCGAACAATGGCCCATCGGCCAGACCATGTACGTTCACGACAAACGTGCCCGTTGCCGACCAGCCGGCGAAGAACGGCAAGACCGGCTCACCCGCCGCACAAACGGGCTTCGTCGGTCGTAACTCCAATCGCACGCCGCTGGGCAAAATGCGACGCATCACCGAAGTCAGGGCATCGATACGCACGCGCGGCGAAGGCGACGGAGCAGCACGCGGCTTGACGATTTGCGGAGCGGTGTCGTTCATGGGGATCTCGAAAATCGGCGGCATGATAACCAAAGGACGACCCATTCCCTAGTCACTTTTTCGGAATGGTAAAGCCGTTTGACCTTCGCGTTGGGTGAAGGTACGACTTTTTCCATGAAGCTTTACGCTCCCCTTCTTCTCGCCATCGTCACGGCTACTGCGTTGCCACGCGCCGCAGAAGCGCAATCTCTCCGATTCTCGGCGACCGCTCCCGGCGGTATCGTCGGAACCGGCAACACCTTGGGTCTCGCCAAAGAGTTCAATGAAAATGGGCCGGGACTTCGAGATTCGATCGGCACATTCATTTCGCTCGGAAACACAATCGACGAACCGCCGACGAACCCTGCGAATCCCTGGCCGATGGGCACGACGGCGAATTGGATGGAGAATGGCTCGAGCGCCGTACTCGACCTGCCCGAAGCGGAAGTTCTTTATGCCGAACTCGTGTGGGGCGGAAGTTTTCAATATGGAACCGAAGATGTTTCGGCTTTGCGCGACACGCCCGTACTTCTGTCGGCCAATGGTTCGACCATGATGGTCGCGCCCGCTGCAGCGACAGCCCAGAACTTTTCTCAAACGGCCATCGGCGGATTTGCGGTTCGTTATTACGTACGCTCGGCCGACGTCACGGCATTCGTCAAACAAGCCGGAAAAGGAACGTATTCGGTCACCGGAGTGCCGGCGACGCAAACGACGGCGACCAATAGCCTCAACGCTGCCGGCTGGACGCTCGTCGTGGCCTATCGTGACGAAGGCGCCGCAATTCGTAACCTCAGCATTTTCGTCGGCGGTTCTTTCGTCGATGAAAATACGACCCAAGATTATACGGTCGACGGCTTCTGTGCTCCTCCCGCCGGAGAAGTCACGGGCGAGATCGTCGTGAGCACCATTGAAGGCGATGCCAATCTCACGGGCGACGTGCTGCAAATCGCGCCGACGAACGCCGGTCCGTTCGCAGGTTTGTCAGGACCCAACAACCCCGCAAACAACTTCTTTTGTTCTCAAATCAACGACGGCATGGGCCTGCTCGACACGCGCGGAACGTTTGGCATGGTCAATCACAACGCAATGGCCGGCACCAATACGAAAGGTGCTCGTCAGGGTTGGGACGTCACGACGGTCGGCGTAAGTTCGATGAAGAGCCAATTGAAAAATGGTCAAACATCGGCCGTCATTCGAACGACTACGACCGGCGATTCATACGTCCCGGTATTGGCTGCATTTTCAATTGACGTGAATGCGCCTGATTTCAAGGGCGCCGCGAATACGAGCATCAGCGCGCCGGCGACCGTGGCCTTGAATGATACGTTCACGGTGACCGCGGTGCTTTCGAATGACGGGCAAGTCTCCGCCCAAAACATTCTTTTCTCCTTACCGCTCGAAATGGCGCTCGGTTTGGTCGATTTCGCCATCGACGGCGTCATGGGCGACGTCAATGGAATGGCTGTCGACGCCGCCAAACTGGGTATGGGCGTCCCTGTCGGCAGCCTTGGAGCCGGAAAAACCAAAACCGTCACCATCAATCTCAAAGTCAACGACGCGCCGAAATTCGGCAGCTACTTCTTGAAGGCGAAATGGGATTATGGTTTCGAGGTTTGTGTCAACAAACCCTTGGTCCCCGAATCGTATTCGCAAACAGCGCTCGTGAATTTCATGGGCGGCGGCTCGTCCTCGTCGTCTTCTTCGGGCGCCGGAGGCGCGGGAACCGGTGGCTCCGGCACGGGCGGCAATAATATGGGCGGCAATGGCGGCTCCGGCGAAACCGGCGGTATGGGCGGTATGGGTGGTGCGGCAGGAATGGGCGGCGCCGGCGAAACCGGTGGAAATGGCACGACCGAAGAACCCTTGGGCTGCATGTGCGACGTCGTGGGTTCGAAGCACAATACATCCGCAATGCTGCCCGCGCTTGGTTTGGCGGCCATCTTCGCATCGCGCCGAACACGACGCCGAACTCGATAACCTCGACTGCATCACCGGAGCCAACCCGGAGAAATCCATTTTCGGCTTCGGTTTCCGATCCTTCCCGCACATCCGGCACCATCGCAAATGACGCATCGCCTTTGCACGATGCATCATTGTGCCCGGGACACTTGTAAAAATTTCCCTCAAAATTGTGTCACATCGCGATTCACAGGGAACAAACACGGGCTCTGTAACGTCTGAGATCCAGACTGCGTCCGAATTCGACCTTCGAGACCAAAATCCAAAGGAATGGGCAGCGTGTCCAATGGAGTTGACAACTCGACCAAGCCTCGGGAACCCAATGAAGTAGGTTCTACAGTTGGCACGTCGTCCGGCCCCAAAATTGTATCGCCGCAGGACGCTGTGACGAACGGAACGCTTGGTGCTCATGAAACGCTCGAAACCATCGTGACCAAGGCGGGACGTCTTTCGCCCGCCGAGGCATTACGGTATTTGAAGCCATTGGTTTCCATTCTCGGCGATCTGCACGCGACTCACCAAGCGCATGGCAGCCTGACGCCCGAATTGGTTCGAGTGTTCAAAGGCAACGACGGCACCCTGAGATTGCAGATCCTAAAAAGTCGAATATCAGCAACTCCAGGGCCGGACGCAAATCCCAAAGCGTCGCTCACCGGGAGCATGGTTCTTTATTCATCGCCCGCGCAAATTCAGGGTTCGTCCCCGGCGGATACCGATGACATGTATTCAATTGCGCATATTGCTTACATGACGCTCGTCGGTGAACCCTATTGGGCCGAAGAAGTCGATAAACTCGGATTCATGACATTTTGCAAGGCAATCATGGGTGGATTGCCTGAAGCACCAAGCGTGCGGGCAATGCGTCGAAAACGAATTCGTCTGCCCCAGGACTTCGATGCGTGGTTTGTCTTGAGCACCGATCGGCAACATCCCGACCGGTTTCCGGATATCACCGATTCGGGGCTGGCCCTGACGTCGGTCTTGTCAAACCCCGACCTGCGCGAATTGTCGCGCTCGGTTCAATTCAAGTTCAATCCCAATATCCTCGATATGCCCGCTCAGCCTTTGGAGGCTCCGCCCCCCGCCCCGGAAAACCTCCGCTTGACGGCCATTTTCACGATTATCGTCTCACTCGCCTTCTCCATTGCCATCGTCCTGGTTCTTCGTTGGAGCATTGCCAAAGAACACGTGGCCCCTTCGCCAAGCTCCCAGCCGCCGAATTCATCCGAGCCGTCGAACGAGCCTCGATAGCTTCGCTTTCACGGCGATTTCAATGATTTGGCAACGGAAAAACGCTCTTCTTCTCGCCCGCACCACGATCCCGGCCCTCGGCTGAAGCGTCGAAGCAATTCCGGATTGTCGCGTAATGCGCGCAAAGCCTCCGCTTGCGGCAAGGCGCGTTTCACCACGCCCTGGTATTTTTCAATTTGCGCCCGCCACGCCGACTCGGATGTATTCGCAACCAACGCGGGGCTCGGGGCCTTTTGACCAAGCAGCAGCATCATCAGGCCGCTGTATCCAAACGCCGGATCGCCCACCTCGAATCGATGTCCCGCGCGCATGAGCCACGGCCCTTCGCGTTCGAATCGATCGAGCAAATGCTGAAATCCCTGCACATCGACGTCGGCACGAGCCGCCCGCCAAAACGGAGTATCGAAACGCCGATTGAATTTGTAATGAACGCCCAAAAACCAGCGTAGGTAATCCCAATGAGCCCCAACCGCTTCGCTTGCTCGTTGCAAAAAAGAATCGTCCCGCGCCGGGTTCCACAGAGCTTCGATTCCCTCGAGCAAATATGCGATCTCGATAATGACCATGTGCAAGGCCGTCGATTCCAGCGGTTCGACGAATCCGTAAGCATTTCCCATGGCCACCACGTTGCCCAGCCAGAAGTCTCGATGCCTTCCCGAACGAAATCGAACAATCCATGGGTCACCCATTCCCGGATTTTTCGAGCGCATTTCATTCGTCGCTTGATCGATGTTCAAGAATGCGGACGAATGCACGTATCCTCGATGATCTTCGCCTTCGACCGGAATTCGCCAACACCAGCCGGCATCCATCGTCTCCGCGGTCGTATACGGCCGAATGGGTCCGTCTTGCGGAACAGTCGCGACGACGGCGGTATCGCAAAACAACGTCGACGCATAACTGAGAAATGGCGATTTCAAGACCTTTTCAATCAAAAACGATCGAAACCCCGTCGCATCGATGTAAAAGTCGAACGCCAACTCCCGCCCATCCTTGGCGCGCAAGGAGCGCACGTGACTGCGTTCGTCGACCACGGCTTCGTCGATAGTTGCATCGATATGGGCGATGCCCGCACGATTTGCAGCTTTTGCCAAATACGCTACGAACGGCGCATTGTCGAGATGATAGGCGAATTTCAAGCTTGGTAAGAGCGAATGAATTTCATTGTCGGGACTTCGTACGACAGGCGCTCGGTCTTCCGCCATCAGCATGGACGTGAGCGATTGCGACCGTAAATGCCCATCGATCGCTTGAGCATCGACGGGTTCTGCCGGGCCAAACGGATAACCGAACCAGGAGTCTCGAGGCAATCCCCACTCGAACTTGATCCCCATTTTGAACGTGGGTTTGACCTCGTGAAACAATTCGACGATATCCAGACCAAGATCGTGATGCAAAAACGGCGGCATGAGCGTCGTGGTCGCTTCTCCGACGCCGATGATGGGAATGTCACTCGATTCGACGATGGTGACGTCGAGATGCGGAAATCGCCGCTTGATGGCCAATGCCGCGAAGTATCCGGCTGTTCCTCCCCCGATGACCCCAAAACGCGACGGCGGTCGATTGGAAGTTTTCGGTGCAGCGTCCATTTCGTACCTCAAAGCCCCGGCGGTAATTCGGAAATCCACACCGGCACACCACGTTCTCCCAGCAAACCCGCGAGCGTGCGCGCTTGCATCACCTGCCACGCCTGCTCGCGTGTGGGTGCATAACGCGCATCCGCGAAATCCCGCTCCGCGCCCATGACCCCGCGCAAAACATCGATACTCACCGAATCGGTCGTTTCCGCCAATGCATCAGCCAGCTGCTCCAGCGATCCATCAAAAATGGGCTGAACGATAGCCATTGTGGAAATTCCGGCTTTCCGCAACGTGCGCAAAATGTCCAGGCGCTCGGAAACGGACGCCGCTCGCGGCTCGAAATGCGCGCGTACTTCGTCATCGATGGTCGGTAATGAAACCCCGGCAACCACGCGGGGCAATGAAGCAATCAAGTCCAAATCGTCGAGGATCCATTTCGATCGCGTCAGCAAAAGCGCAGGCCACGGGCGGCTCGCATCGCGAATTTTTTCCAAACAGCGGCGAGTCAATCGCTCGCGTCGTTCGAGCGTTTGATAGGGATCACTCACGACAGGACAAAACTTGATCGGCCGAACCGCAAGGCGTTCGAGTTCGTCGGCAAGAACCTCGGGGGCATTACGACGAGCCTCGACATAGGATCCCCACGGAATCGCCGGTAATCCGACAATGGCCCGCATGGGGTCCACTTTCGACGATGCATAACAAAATCGACATCCAATGGTGCATCCCACATAAGGACTCAGGGTATAAAATGATTGTTCGGCGTGCCCCACGCGTTCGAGAAGCGCATCCACTTCGACATGACGCACACGCGCGCCTGCATCATCGTGCCGCTCTTCCTCGAGCGCCTGAAACACACGCCCTTCATTTTGTTGCGCACGTTCCGCGATCTTTTTGCAAAGCGATAAACCAAGTTGCGGATCGACAAACCGCCGCTCACCTTCCGTCCGATATCCAAACGCCAAACGTCCACTTCGCGCAGCGTACGCCGACGCGTACGCGATCGGCGCGACATCGACCCACAACACGCCGTCATCCAGTTCGAAGCGAAGGCGCATGCCGAGTTCGGTGGACGCTCCGACAAACCGTACGCCGGGAAAAACCTCGTGACCCAAGGTCCACGGTTCGAGCAGCGCGACGAGATTCGATCGGATGTCCATGACGCTTCGAGCACATAAAAGCCCGACTCGGCGCAGGTTACCCCAATCCAGTTTGAAAAGACAATGCGCTCCAAGTCGCGTTTCGCATCGGCGAACCTTGGGCTACACTCGGACCCATCATGAGCCGCTTCCTGTCCCGTCGCTGGTTTGTCCTGCTCAACTTTTCGCTCGTTCTTGTCGGATGTGGCTCCACGCCTCCCCCAACGCCTGCACCGACCCACGCACAGCCTCCTTTGCCGAGCACGGCCCAGACAAACGTCACGCCGGCGCCCACCGGTCCGGTCGAAATCACTCTGCTGTACACGACCGACGAACACGGTTGGCTCGAAGGTTTGCCGCGGGACGGCGTGCTGCGCGGCGGAGTCGCCGAGTTTTCCGGACAATTGGTGAAAGACGAGGGGCATTGTCCGCGAGCGGCACCTTTTGCAGTTTCGCAAGACGAATCGTTCGTGGCACCGCAATCGGAAAACTGCCTGCATCCGAAAACATTGTTGCTCTCCGGCGGGGACAATTTCACGGGCCCGGCCATATCGACGTATTTTCTGGGCGAACCGATGGCCTTGGCCATGGGCCGCTTGGGTTATGCTGCGTCCGCGTTTGGCAATCATGAATTCGATTTCGGACGCCCTCAATTCCCCAAAGATCGGGATCAAGCAAAACTTCGTTATCTCTCGGCCAATGTTCGGATCGACGATGCCAAGCTGGCGAAAGAACTGGACTTGCGTCCGTTCGAGATCTTCGAGCGGCGAGGTGTTCGTATCGGCGTCGTGGGCCTCTCCACCGTCGAAACATTAAAGACGGCGCTTGCCGAACGGTTTGTCGGAATGACCTTCGAGGCCATCGAACCGGCTTTGGATCGTGCCATTGGGCAAACGTGGGCGTCGGGAGCCGACATGGTCGTGGTGATTGCCCATGAATGCCCGGATATTCTGGCCCCGACATTTACAAAACATCCGGAGTGGCGGCTGTCGTTTGTCGGAGGAGGTCATTGTCACAAGAAAATGCACGAACATGCGGCGGACGTGGCCGTCATGAGCCCCGAATGGCGCATGCATCAATATGTGCGCATTCGCGCGACGGTGGACAAGACATTGCCGGCGAAATCTCGAGTGACGTCCGTCAAGGCGGAATTCGTGGACATTTCTCAATCGGCCAAAGCGTGGCCCGATCCCGTATTGACGGACCTCGTGAAGGTTTGGAAAGACAAGGCCGACAAAGCGCTCGGCGTGGTGATCGGACACTCCAAAGGTGGAATCGGTCCGGAAGAAGCCGTCGGCAAAATGGTCGCTCGCGCGTGGCTCGACGAAGTCGGCGCAGATGTGGCCATTGCCAACAAAGGCGGCATTCGCCAAGTCATCCCGGCCGGGCCCATTACCTACGCGACGATTTGGGGTGTCCTACCGTTCGACAATCGGCTGATGAAGTTATCCGTGACCGGCGCGGACCTCGTCAAAGAAATTGAAAACCCCAAATTCATCCTCGCCGGCGCTCAAAAACAATCCAATGGCCAATGGTTCATCGGCGGCAAACCGCTCGATGCCAAAAAGCGGTACACCGTGCTCATTACGGATTTCATGTACACGGGCGGTGATGGTTCGCTCCTTGGGCAATTCGATCCCAAGGCCGTCGGCACGGGTATTCAATGGCGCGATCCGGTGATCGCTTGGATCGAAAAGCAAAAGACGTCGGCCGCCGCACCGCTCGAAAACAAACTCGACGGGGCCAAGAGCGCCAAGTAGCTCGCTGAAGCCATTTCATTTGTTCTCCAACGATCTTCTTTTGTGCTGAAACAAAAAATCAAGGGCCCGGTCTTGGGAACCGAGCCCTTGGTCTTCAACGTGAACCTCGTCGAATCAGTTCACTTTGCCCGTCGCGGAAGCGCTGACGCTGACGCTCGCCTTGACCTCGAGGTTGATCGACGTCGTGGCTTTGACGGTCGCATCGACACCGGTCTTGATGCACGCGAGAGCCTTGCCGCCGGCGTCGCCGACGACCTTCACCATGCCTTCGCCGGTCTTCACGATGCCTTCGGCACCAACTTTGATCTTCGGGCCGGTTCCAGCCGACAAACGGATGATCGTCGGGAGGTTCTTGTTGAGGGCCGCGATGACCTTGGTCGCTTCGGTGTTGATCTTGCCGTTGGCCGTGACGCGCACGTTCGGCGGATCGCACTTGGCCGTCGCAGCAGCGCGGTTGGCGCAGCTTTGCTGGCATTCGACATCGACCGTCGGGGGCTTGAAGTCACCCGAGCACTTGGGCTCTTTGATTTGCGCGCTGCAACCACCCGAGCACGAACCCGAGCACTTCGCGCCTGCTTTGAGCTCACACGAACCGGAGCACGAGCCGTTGCAGGTTCCGGTGCAGGTGCCTTCCGCTTTCGCGTCGCACTTGCCTTCGCAAGTACCTGCGCAAGCCGTGCCCTTCGCCGTGCTGCCATCGCACTTGCCGTCGCACTTGCCGCCGCAGGTGCCTTTGAAGCCGGCTTCGCAGCTGCCCGTGCAAGCCGCGCGGCACGTGCCCGTGCATTGCGCGCCCGCTTCGACGGTGCACTTGCCTTTGCATTCGGCTTCGCACTTGCCGCTGATTTCACCGCCCGAGCAGCTTGCTTCGAGTTTGCCCGGTTCAATCGGCGAACCGCATTCGTCCATGCACTTCGACATGCCTTCGACGTCCGCGTAGCACTTGGGCGGATCGAACTCGACGGCGAGCTTCGCTTCGGCTTGCGCCGCGAGCATCGTCTTGAGCTTCGCCGCAACGGCGTTGCAGATCTTCTCCGCGCCTTTGCCACCACCGGCTTCGGCCTTGAGATCCGCTTCGGCCATGCCGAGATCTTTGCCGAGCGCAGCGCACGACGTCATGAGGTCCGTCTCCAACGTCACGACCGTCTTGTTCACGTCGTAGGACACGTTGAGGAAGGCTTTGACCTTCGCTTGAACCTTCGCGTCCCCTTTGATGTCCAGCGCATCGAACTTGCCCGACTGGAACTCGTCGCACCCCTCGGCCAAACCTTTGGCGTCCGAGAGAGCATCGCCGAGACCGTTTGTTCCGGGGATTTTGCCACCGCAATCGATGAGCATCGGCGATGCGATTCCGAGAACGACGACGGGCATAGAGAAGAATTTCCAACGATTGACGCTCATCTGAAACAACCTCCGGCACTCGACGGTGCCTCTTCAATCTTCGCGCTTTGCATCAGCGATGCAGCCATGACGAACCCTTCGGCATGGTTGAGCAATCCAAAGCTCGAGCGCGAGGCAATCACATTGACCCACCCAACGCGGCCCTTTTTTGCACGAGCGGCCGAGAGGTGTAAAGCCCCTCGACGACATTATTCGTGCTCACGTCCCGATCACTTCTTGCGGTTCGATTTGTTGCGCGCGGGCGGAGTTTCATCGTCACGCTCGATGATGCGCTCCGGCATCGAAACCTGCGCCGGAGCGGGTCGATCAAGCATCGAAAGCTGCACGGGTGCAGGTCGTTCCGGCATCGTGACGATCGGAGCCGGAGCGGGAGGTTCATCGGCGAAAGGCAATGACAGCTGCGCCAAGGGACGAGCTCCAACCGTTGGTCCGCCCTGCTTTTCGAAGAGCGCTTGCTCGCGATCGATGTCGGCCTGAACGAGGTCTTGGTTGTCGTAAGCAAACGCCAACGCATCGAGAATTCTTGCGGGACCGAGATTCGGATACCGCTTCAACAACGTCTCGACCGACGCTCCTCCGCGATGCCATGCCCACAAGCGACGCACAGGCACGCGCGAGCCTTCCACATGCGGACTTCCACCGAGGATCCTTCCATCGCAACGAACATGTGGATGAGGCACGAGAACACGCGGGAGATTTCCTTGGGTCATGACGGCGCGCGAGGGTAATCACCCGCGACGCCGGGTCCAAAATATCGGACGAACTCGTCGCTTCGATCCGTGGCGGACGGCCATGCACGGCGCTTCAACACCGCAAACACTCTGTTACGCTGTCACGCGACAAACTCGAGCCCTGCCGAACGACGTTGGAGGCTGTGTTGAAATCGGAGGCAACGATGAAGGTGTGGGAGACAAACCCGCTTCGTGAAGGGATGCCGGACGAACGTACGGTAAAACCCACCGCGCTCGTTATTTTCGGCGCATCCGGCGATCTCACGCGACGCAAACTCTTACCCGCCATCTACAACCTGGCTCTGAGCCGACTCTTGCCGGGAGGCTTCGCGCTCGTCGGCGTCGCGCGTCGCGCCAAACCCGACTTCGCTCGCGAGATGAAAGACGCGGTCGCGAAGTTTTCGCGAAGAAAACCCCTCGACGAAGCCACGTGGGGCGAGCTCGAAAAAGGCATGGCGTACGTGCAAGGGGACTTCAACGATCCCGCGACGTACAGCCGCCTCGCCGGTGAACTCGGACGCCTCGAACGCGATCGCGGCACGACACAAAACCGAGTGTTTTACTTGGCCGTCGCGCCGACCGAAGTTCCTTCGATCGTAAAAGGTTTGTGCGACGCCAAGATCGTTTTGCCTCCGTCGACGGACGCCGACGCGAGTTACCAACGCGTGGTCGTGGAAAAACCCTTCGGCGAAGATCTGGCCAGCGCTCGCGCCTTGAACCGCAACCTCTTGGCCCACCTCGACGAACGCCAGATCTACCGCATCGATCATTACCTCGGAAAAGAGACCGTACAGAACCTGTTGGTCTTCCGCTTCGGCAATACGATCTTCGAACCGCTCTGGTCACGACAACACATCAGCCATGTGCAGCTGACGGTCGCGGAAGACATCGGCGTCGAAGGTCGCGGAAAGTTCTACGAACAAATCGGAATCACACGCGACATCGTGCAGAACCACGCCCTGCAGATCCTGACGATGATGGCCATGGATCCTCCCGCGTCGTGGGATGCGGACGCCGTGCGTGACGAAAAAGTAAAAGTGCTGCGGGCACTTCGCCCCATTCGAGGTCGCGAAGTTCTGGAACGAACCGTCCGCGCGCAATATGCAGCGGGCACGGTTCGTGGAGACAAAGTCGTCGGGTACCGAGACGAACCGGACGTCGATCCTCATTCGAAGACCGAAACGTTTGTCGCCATGTCCCTGCGCCTCGACAATTTCCGCTGGGGAGGCGTGCCGTTTTACCTTCGCTCGGGCAAACGTTTGGCCAAACGATCCGCCGAAGTCGCGCTGCATTTCAAGCCGCTGCCGCATCGCTTGTTCCGCGACGCACCCGGTGGTCAAGACGAACCCAACGTCCTCGTCGTGCGCATCCAACCCGACGAAGGCATCGCGCTGCGTTTTGCCACGAAGGTTCCCGGAGGCGGCATGTCGATGCGCAACGTCGCGATGGACTTTCGTTATGGAACGACGTTCGGTTCGAGCACGCCCGAAGCCTACGAGCGACTCATTCTCGATGCGATGCGTGGCGACGCAACGTTGTTCACGCGAGCGGACGAAGTCGAAGCCCAGTGGGGATTCATCGATCCGATCCTCGAAGGATGGCGCGAGCATGACGCCCCTGTCGCGAGTTACGAAGCCGGAAGCTGGGGACCACGTGAAGCGGACAAACTCTTGGCGCCGGGCGATACCTGGAGGCGACCGTGACGGCGCTCCCGGTCAACGAAGCGCTTGGACGCATCGAAGCGGAACTGGCCGCGTTCTGGGCCGCTCCGGATGAACAGTCCGGACAACCCATGACGAAGGTGCGGTCGTCGACGATGACCTACGCGGTCGTGACAAACCAAAGCGACATCGACCGCGCCCGCGAAGCGACCGACCACGTCGCCGACAGTCATCCCGGACGAGCGTTTGTCTTGACCGTAGACGGTCGATTCGCTCCGTGGGATGTCGACCACGACATCCGCATGGCTTGTCGACTCGACGGTGGATCCCAACCCATCTGCCATGATTGGATCGAGCTGACCTTCGGCGCGATGGCTTGCGAACGCGCCGGCTCGATCGTCGGTTCACTGGCGCTTCCGGAAGTGCCCATCGTCGTCGAAATTGGTCGAGGCGCTCCACGTACGCTCATCACCGCCATCGCTTCCCGCACCGATCGACTCATCGTCGACACGGCCCACACGAGCGTGACGCGTGCGGCCGAAATCGCGAGCCTCTTCCACGCCCCCGTAAGCGATCGTCAGTTTGTCCGAACCTACTCTTGGCGCGAGCTCATCGCGCGGTTTTTCGATGACGCTCTCGGCGCTCTCGATGAAGTCCGCAAGGTTACGATTGGACGAACTCCCGGTGGACTCACGGAACCTGCGGCGTTGCTCTTGGGCTGGCTCGGAGCCCGTCTGCAATGGGCGTTCGATTCACGGCGCGAAGCACGGGACCGTCATGACAAACCCGTGGAGATTGTTCTTCAAGACGAACTCATTGACGGGCTCGGCCCCGGGGAGATCACCGATGTTTCGTTGGAAACGCGGTGTGGTGATGGACCGCTGTCGTTGAGGTGCAGTCGTCGACGTGAACATCCCATGCAGGTGTGTTGGCTACGCAGCGGCGCTCGAGAATCCGCGCACGAGCATGCGCTTGGACGACGCGGCGAAGACTGGGTTCTCGTCAAAGCAATCGATGCCACCGAGAGCGATCGTGTGTATCGCGAAGCGCTCACGATGGCGGCGGAGTGGAGCGGGCGATGACGGTGGTTTCAACAGGATGGGATGTCGTTCGGGCCAACGACGAAGACGAACATGCGTTGCTTGGAGCGGAACTATTGGCCCGAGCGATCGACGATGCCGTGCGAGTTCGAGGACGGGCGTTGGTCGCTCTTTCGGGTGGAACGACGCCCGGCCCGGCCTACCGCAAGCTGGCCGAATACGCGTTGCCGCTCGATCGAATCGACTGGTTCTGGGTCGACGAACGCGCCGTGGCGCCGGATCATTTGCGTTCAAACTATCGCGCGGCGTTTGAGGACTTGCAGCTTGGTCGTGTGGCCCCCGAACGCGTGCATCGAATGGAGGCGGAGGCTGCGGATCTCGCTTCCGCGGCAGTGCGGTACGAACATTTGCTAAGACAAACTTTCGGTGTGGCGCGAGCGGTGGCATTCGACGCGATGACGCTCGGTATCGGCGATGACGGACATCTGGCGTCGTTGTTTCCGAACACGGGCGCGGTGGCGATCGAGGATCGGCTGGTCGCCGCGATCGACGCGCAATCGGAACTTGGAATCGAAGCGCGTTTGACGCTGACGGCTCCGGTGATTTGCGAAGCTGGGTTTGTCCTCATCATGGCGCGAGGAGCGCGAAAGAGGGCTCCGGTTTCGGCGGCGTTCATGAATGGCCCCGAAGACGCGGTTCCAGCGCGGCTATTGCATCGCGCACGCGGCAAACTCACCTGGCTATTCGACACGCACGTACAAGACACGACCTGAAGCTTCGCCAGAAGTTTGCATCGGCGATCAATTCTTCGTATCGAAAGCGGCGTGACGACGCGCTCGACATCCAGCACCATTCTCGTTGGCGACATCGGAGGCACTCGCACGCGCCTATCGCTGTACGATCGTCAGGGCAAACATCTGCTGCTCGAGGCGGTGCTGCCGAGCCGGGAATACGATCGCTTCGAGGACATCGCGCGGCAGTTCCTGAGCACATCGCCCACCGCGACACCATTGGTGGCGGTGCTTGGCGTAGCCGGTCCCGTACGGAATCAAGTCGCGACCGTGACAAACCTGCGCTGGCGCCTGGACGCGGCCCGACTCGCGCGGAGTTTGTCGATTTCGAAGGTCGTTCTGGTGAACGATTTGGCCGTCGCCGCCAAAGGTTGTTTGCACGTCTCGCCGGACATCGTGCAGACGCTCCAAGGTCGCCCGGCTCCATTGACGGGACAGGATTTCGCAGTCATTGCCGCCGGAACGGGCCTCGGTGAGGCCTATTTATTTTGGAATGGCGACAAACATTTGATTGTCCCCACCGAAGGTGGACACACGGATTTTGCCCCACGTTCGCCTATCGAAACTGAATTGCTGCAATTTCTTTCGCGACGCTTTCCCGAACACGTCAGTTATGAGCGTGTCCTCTCCGGTGATGGCCTCGGCGCATTGTATGATTTCTTTTCGACGAAAGTGAGTCGCGAACCCAAACCCGTGGGAAAAAGACTCGCCGAAGGTGATCGTAATGCGGCCATTGCCGAGCTTGGTTTGTCCGGAGTGTACGAGCCGGCAAAGAAAGCCGTCGAGTTATTTGCGAAGATTTATGGCGCCGAAGCGGGAAACCTGGCATTGAAAGGTTTGACGCGCGGCGGAGTCTTCGTGGCCGGCAATATCGCGCGTCATATCGTATCGGCCAAACGCGAAGCATTCTTGGAAGGTTTCTGCGCCAAAGGACGATTCAGCAAAATGTTGAGCCAAATCCCCGTCGTCCTCGTGACCGATCCCTTGATTGGCGTGCGTGGAGCCGTTGCCATGGCCAAAGAACTGTTGGTCGATCGTCCCAAAAAACCCGTTGCTTCAGGACCGACGGCCCAACGTCGACCGAAAAAGACAAAGCGTTGACGAAAATCAAGCGCCGAACAATCACGCATGGTTCCTTGGCCATTCGTCGGCCGTCACGGCAAACATGAGATGGTCCTGCCAAACGCCGGCAATCTTCAAATATCGTTCGGCTTTGCCCTCATAACGTAATCCCACGCTTCGAATCAGCGCCAAACTGGCTTCATTGTGCGGCATGATTGCCGCTTGCACCCGATGCAAACCGATCGGTCCGAAGGCCACCCCGAGCGCCAAGCGCACGGCCTCCGTCGTCAAACCTCGACGCTTGTAACGCACGTCGATTTGATAGCCGAGGTACGCATTTTGAAATATGCCCCGAAAAACTTGGGACAACGATAATCGACCGATCACGGGTCCGGTTTGCCCCAACGTAAAGACGAATTTGTAATCGCGATCGGCCTTGAATTGCCGCCGCTGTTCCGCGATTCGTTTGCGCACGGCCTTGATGTCCAGTTCATCATCGGGGCGGGTCGGAACCCACGGCGTGAGGAAATCCTGGGACGCCGCTTGCATCTCGATGATCTGCCCCGCGTCCGTGAGTTTGGGAGCGCGCAAAGCCACACGATTTCCAAGAAAAACCGAATTGATCGAGATGGGACTGGTACTCGGCCTGGGCTTCATCATTGGAATTCTACACCATTCCGCAATATGCACAACATCGAGATCGGTAGACGCGGACTTATGGGACGCACAGTGGCGGCAGCATTACCGAATTTTTCGAAAAAACACTAAGATTTTTTCTTCCTCGCCAACGACGGGTGCATGATTGGCAAGTCAGGAGCTCGGCAGGGACGCGTCGTGGAGTTCGACGCGGATTTTTGGGTATTTCATCTTCCCCACTTGCGCAGTCGATTGTTGCGCCTGGGATTTTCGCATGCGGACGTGGACGATTTGGTCCAGCACACGTTTGTCGTCGCTCAACGAAAGCGGGCGCGGCTGCCGCGCGGACGTGGGCGTCAACGCGCGTGGCTCGACGGAATTGCGTGGCGGCTCGCAATGAATTTGCGTCGGCAAACCCGATGTCGTCGGCGTTGGCTCGGGGATGAATCACTGGAAGCGATGGCTTGCGGTGAATTCGACATTGATGATTTTCTTGATACACAGCGACTTGTGGAGGCAGCTTCGTCGCAATGGCCGGCGGAGGACCGCGAAATGCTTTTCGAGTATTTCGTCGACGGTGATTCCTTGGCGGAAATCGCCGCGCGTCACGGTTTGGCCCGCAGCACCACATGGTCACGATTGCAAAGACTTCGTCGCGATGCCGTGGAAAAGGCGGGCTACGGCGTAAAACGCAACGAATAACTCACCATGGTTTTCTTGCCGCCTTTGGGCTTGAGAAATTCGATGCCTTCGAAGACCGTCACCATACACGCGTCGAACCCTTCGCCCTTCAATGCCGTGCGAGGGTGCGTGATTTTGGCTTTTCCTCCGGCGCCTTCGATCAAGACGTCGACGCCGAAATCACCGCCTTTGGTCAAATCGTCCACTTTTGCAAAGCATCGCCGAAATGCATCGAAATGCGGCTCGACCGAACGTTTGATTGGTTCTTTGGTCACGTCGTCGTTGGGCCCGCCGCCGATGTGCATTCCAATGTTTTTCACCTTGACCTTGGGCAAAGGCGCTTCTTCCACAGGCGGCGCCGCCGCGGAAGCACTTGGCGCAGGCGGAGGAGGCTCGACGGCGGCCGAAGCGGACAATGCCGGCGCTTCGACGCGCACCGCTGAGGGCATTGCGGAAGGCGCCGCTGCGGGAGCCTGTACGGCGGAAGCGGTCGGAACGGTCGTCGTTGCATTCGTCGCCGCTGCCGAACCGTCGGGAGCCGACGCCCCCGAACACGCAAGCAATCCCGCGGCCATCACCGCAATCGTGCAATTCCGTAAAACCATTGCTATCATACGTCGCTGTTTCCTCATCATTCCGGATTCGCCTGCATTGCTTTCAATTTTTTCACGGCTTCGTTGTGCTGGTCGAGCGTCTCGCTGAAGGAGTGGCGACCACCGCCTTTGGCAACGAAGAAGAGATACTTGGTCGTCGATGGAGCGAGCACCGCTTCAATCGACGATTCCCCAGGATTTCCAATGGGTCCCGGAGGCAACCCCTCGTTGACGTACGTGCTGTAGCGATTATGCGGATCGCGGTTGATGGCCGGAGTGGCTTTTCCTGTAAAACCCGCACACGCAGGCACGACCTCCGGTTCCGCATAACATGCGTACATCGCCGTAGGATCCGATTGGAGTCGTTTGGGCTTGAAATTCGGATCTTCCAGCCGATTCAGAAACACGCTCGCAATCATCGGGCGTTCGTCGGCCACCGCCGCTTCTTTTTCCACAATCGACGCCAGCGTGATGATTTCCCGCCGCCCAAATCCGAATTGATTCTTGAGCCGCTCCACGCCGTCGGCATGTTGACCCGCAACACTCAAATATCGGCGATCTGATTCCGTGATAAACCGGCGCACGATGTCCCGAGCATCACTGTCGACCGGCATTGCATACGTCGCCGGAAACAAATATCCCTCGGCGCTTTCAGCGATTCCCCCGCTCGCTTTTGTAATTCCCAATTCGGTGAGAAACGCACCGTCCGTACTCGCCCGCAAAAACGCTTCCTTCGGCACGACACCGAGTTTTTCTAGACGCACCGCGATGTCGAAACGATGAAACCCTTCCGGAATCGTCACCCGAACCGTCGGTCGTCGAGACGAACGTTCGAGAACTCGAACCAGATCCCACGGATCAAGCGCGTCCGGGATGAGGTGCGGTCCCGGGACAAACGCTCCCGAGCCTCCGGTCAGCCGCAGGAACATCGCCATGGCGCCTTCACTGCGCACGAGGCCCAATCCGGCAAGAATCGCCGCAGCTCGCGCACTGTCGGGTTCGGCCGGCCAATCCACCATCGCCGCGTTTCCCCGCGAAGGAGCGTTCCAACAGCCAAACCCGAAGACGATGCCCATCAGCGCCGAAACGACGGTGCCGCCACATCCCGCAACCGCAAAAAGCAGAGCGCGTTGCCAACGTGGCCGGTGAGTTCGACGATGGCCCGCATCCGCTCGTGCCCCACGACGCCGAGGGGATTTCGGCGGTGAAGAAGGCGTACGCGCGGCAGGTCCCGAAGACATCTCGCCACTCCCAAAGGCAGAACCTTCGGCGAGCGTCAAGCTTCCGATGAACAGGACTGGTTGGCAGCAGCGGAAGCACTGAAGTTGCGACGTCCAAACAAGCGCCGTGGTATTGGCTGACGACCAGGAGCATCCACATGGCATCCAAAGCCGTCGTCGATCGTCAGCGAGCTTCAAGGGCTGTGGCCAGCGCGGCGTACACCTATTCGGCCGATGCGGCGACGCGAGTCAAAGAGACGTTGGTTCGTTATGCCAAACCCGGCGAACAAGTCCCTGATTTGCAGCTGCTTTTGCGACTGGTCGGGCGCATGATCGCCTCGGAAAACGAAGCTCTCGTCCGCGCTGACGCCGCGCATGAAGTGGAGCTCGCCGACGACAACGAACCGCGACGACAACGCGACGAATCGGCCGAAAATCTTCGCCGGATCTTGACCGATCTTCGCGTGGCGGTTGAGACGACCTACGGAACCGCGGGACTTCCGCGCCTGCACATCATCGACAACGTTCCGAATGATCCTGTCGCGCTCGCCTCGTTTGGCCGCGTCGTTCTCACGCATTTGCGCGATGAATCCGTCAAGCTTCCCCCTCCACGCCGACGAGGTTTGTCGCTCGATCGAGAAGCGTTTGCCGAAGAAGTCGCGGCCGAACTTCCGGTGCTCGAGAACGCCCTGAGCGCCGTTGCGCGTGAGGCCCGAGAAGCCGAAGTTACTTTGCGTGCAAAACGTTTGACCATGGACGCCAACGATCGCGCGTTCATGCGCGGCGCCGGATTTCTCTCGGCCGTGTTTGCTCTTGCCGGCCTGGACGAACTCGCCGAAAAAACCAAGCCTTCACCGTCCCACCCCGGACAAACGCGCGAGGGACTCATGGCAACGAGCGGCGAGGATATCGCGATCGCAACCGACGCTCCCTGATTCGCCGCGTCTCCGGATTCATTTGTCTTCAAACCAATGTGACACGCGCACCTCGACGTTCGATCATGTCGATCGATTGGCCGGTCGCGGAGGCCGTCGGCCATTTCGTGCCAAGGCGCTCTGGCTTCGGAACCAATCTTGCGAAAATGTCCCACAAGCGCTAATCGTCCGACAACGTGCGCTTCTTTGGAATTTTCGCCGCATCCATCCTCCTTCATGCGGGATGTTCCGACAAACGCACCCCGGTTTCTGCAATATTCGACGCAGGATCGAACGCCTCGGCGCCCGCCCCATCGTCATCAGCGTCGTCAGAGGCACTCGTCGACCCGCCGAGCGCTCCGTCGGTCCCCGCCTCGGCGCCAAGTGCCGCCGATCTTGTGGAGACGTTGGGTCCGACGGATATCGCGCGTTTTGATCAAGCCGTACGAGGGGCCATCGAACGGAATGAAATTCCCGGCGCCGTGCTGATCGTCACGCGTAAAGACGAAATCGTTTTACGGCGAGCGTATGGATTTCGCGCCAAAGAACCGGCGGAAGTGGCAATGACCGCCGACACGATTTTTGATCTCGCGAGCCTGACCAAACCTTTGGCAACGGCGACATCGATTCTTTTGCTCGCCGAACGAAGCAGGCTTCGCTTGCGCGATCCTATTCGGCAATGGTTTCCGAAATTTCACCCTGACAAACCAATCACAATCGAACATCTTCTGCTGCATACGTCGGGGCTGCCTGCGGGAAATGCACGCGCGGATCACGCGGGAAGCCGAGAAAAATCGCTGGAGAGAATCCTCGAAACGCCGCTGGAGCACGAGCCCGGTGAAATGTACGTCTATAGCGATCTCGGGTATGTGCTTCTCGGCGAGATCGTAGAAAAAGCTTCCGGAGAACCGCTCGATACGTTCGCCAAGAAAAACATTTTCGAACCGCTGGCCATGCGCGAGACGATGTTTCGGCCTCCAACGACTCTGACCCGGCGAATCGCCCCGACGACGCGGGTGAAAGAAGAATTATTGGTGGGCATCGTGCACGATCCGCTGGCCCGAACGATGGGCGGCATCGCAGGGCACGCCGGGCTTTTTTCAACCGCCGACGATGTGAATCGTTTTGTATCGGCATTGCAGCATAAAGGTGAATACGAAGGCAAAGCGGTATTGCCTCCGGCCGTCGTGAAACAGATGCTGGAGCTCCGAACGAAACCCGGGGAAAAAGAAAAACGCACCTTGGCGCTCGGATCGTTGTTCGAGGGCTTCGGCCATACGGGTTTTACAGGAACGGCCTTTTGGCTGGATCCGATCCGAGAGCAATCCGTCGTTTTGTTGACCAATGCCGTCCATCCCGACGGCAAGGGGCGGGCGAAGCAGGTTCGCCAGGACGTGGCCCGAGCCGCCGTTTTGATGAACAAGCCGGGGGCCAAGACAAACGTGCCGGACACGAGTGCGGTCGTGGGTTTGGGTATCGACGAGCTCGCGCGTTCCGCCTTTGCTCTCCTCGAAGGGCGCAAAATCGGCCTCGTGACCAATCACTCCGGAAGAGACGTCCGCGACGAACGAACCGTCGACATATTGGTACGTCAGCCCAAACTATCTGTCGTGACACTGTTTACCCCGGAACACGGTCTATCCGGAACTGCGGACGGGATCGTGAAAAATGGCAAGGATCCATCGACGGGTTTGCCCATCGTGAGCCTCTATGGGCAAGACAAACGCCCTCCCGAATCGGCGTTCGCGAACATTGATACGCTGGTATTCGATATCCAAGACGCCGGCGCACGATTTTATACATACATCACGACGCTCGGCATCATGATGGAAGAAGCTGCAAAGCGAAAGATACGGTTTGTCGTGCTCGATCGGCCGAACCCGCTTGGAGGCGTGGCTGTCGAAGGACCTCTTCTGGATGCCGACCGAGAATCGTTCGTCGGTTATCACGAGATTCCGATTCGCCACGGCTTGACGGTCGGTGAATTGGCTCGGCTTTTCAATTCCGAGCGGCATATCGGAGCGGATCTGTACGTCGTCGCGATGAAGGGCTGGAATCGCTCGATGCTCTGGTCCAATACGGGTTTGTCATGGACGCCGCCCTCTCCCAATTTGCGCTCACCAATCGAGGCGCTGCTTTATCCGGGTATCGGATTGCTCGAAACGACGAATCTGAGTGTTGGTCGAGGAACATCAACGCCTTTCGAGGTGCTTGGAGCGCCTTACATCGACGCAGAAAAGCTTGCTTCAGCGTTACGCCTTGCCAAACTGCCCGGCGTACGATGGCAACCGCATCGTTTCAAACCGACATCGAGCACATTTGCCAATGAAGAATGCGCCGGCGTGCGCATCGAGGTATCGAATCCAAGCGAGCTCGAGCCGGTGCGTCTTGGCCTCACCATTGCGGTGGCCTTGAGACGACTTTACCCAGCGGAATGGAAAACCGCGGGTCTCATGACGTTGCTCGGAAATGCGCGCACGTTTGAAGCCATTGTGCGTGGGGAGGATGTGCCGAGTATCGTCGCGCTTTACGAAAAAGACCTCGCCGGCTTTGCGCAACGACGAGGTCCTTTCCTGCTTTATCCTTGAATGCCCCGACATGCGCCGGGTTTTTCTTTCAGAAACCCATATCGGTAGCAGCAGCCTCGTTTGCACGGACTTGGCGTTTGCCCTGACGCGCATCGGGCGCGGGCGCCGCCGCAGCCGGCGGTGTTGCGAATACCCCAGCTGCTCCGGCCGGGGGCGGAGGTTCAGCGAAGGGCGAATTGAATCCGTTTTGTGCTTGTTGCACGACGGCAAGCTGGTTGTCGAAGTCTTTGGCGACATCAGCCGCGCGTGATGCGGGAGCCGCCGACTTGGCTTTTTCAGCGGTATCACGCAATACGGTTTCACGCGATTGAATCTTGCGCCGAGCTTCTTCGAACTTGCCTTGCGCAAACAATTGATTGGCTTCTTTCAGCGTCGCGGCCGTTTCACTGCGATTCACGCGCCCAGCAACCACGCCGTCGAGGTCACTGGCCCCGGAGTCGACCAGCGCGACACCGAGTTTACCCGTGCAATGGCCGTCCTCGTTCTTCACGAGATCGCGATATCGCATATCGACATTCGCGACGGCGACGGAGTCCGACGAACTCGTGGGCAATCGGACTTTCATCAAAATGGTCTTTACATCGCCATTGCTGAAGGTTCCAAGCGGCACGGTGATGTGATTGCCATTGCGGCGGAACGTACGGTCGAAAACGCGATCCAATTCGACGCCCGGCGCCAATTCGACGTCGACTTCAGCGCCGCTGGCCACGGCTTGCGTGAGCGATTCGGCTTCTCCTTCGAAGATTCGCTGCAAAGCGGCATCGTTCTCGACGAAGTAATGGCGCCCGTTGGATTCCACCGAAATGGCCGACAAGATTCGTTCATTGTAATCAACGTCCACGCCGACCGTGGAGATGCTGATGTTCTTGTCGCGGGCTCGCTGCGCCAAACTGCGGAAGCCCGGAATGTCGCGCAAACCATGATTGGCGTCGCCATCGCTCAAGACGATCATGCGGCCGATTCGCCCGTCGGTTGCTCCTGTCAAACCCATTTCGGCGATGCCTGTTTCAATACCACAGGACAAACAGGTATCTCCGCCCAATTGAATGCCGGAAATTGCCGCGACCACCGAACCACGTGTCGACGGCCCGATGACCGACGACGGAACGACGACCTGCGTGCGCGTATCGAACGTGACGACAGAGACCATATCGCCATCCTTGAGGCGCTCGACCGCTCCGATTGCCGCATTGATGGCATTACGCAAACGCGTCCCCTTCATTGAACCGGAACGATCGATGACAATGGACAGATTCACCGGAGCCGCGCTTTTGGCCCGCGAATCATTTGAAGAACGGGCTTCGAGCATGACGAACGTTTCGCCCGCGTTGTTGCGAAGCACCTTCGAGTGACCCAAACGGCCGTCGATCATGACGGTCGAACCGGCGGTGAAATGCGCGATGTCCGTTTGAATCGTTTGCTGCGCCGTATCTTCGATGGGTTTGACCTCGTCGTTTTTCTCGGCGGTCACTTCGGGTTGGATTGACGAAGTCAAACCACCTTTCGGCGTGAATGAATACACCGAAAGACTGGTGAGAAGCATCCCTGCGAAGGCGAAAACGGCAACACTCGAAGGTTTCATGGTCACTCTCTTGCTCGTCGGTATCGACTCGATTCGACAACGCAACTTCCAGGCAAAGCTTACGGCGAATCGACTCAGGCTTGGACGAAGAACGACAAAAAAGGATCTGGAAAAGTTTCTCAGCCGCTCACGAGCGTGTCCGCACGGCCATGTCCACGCGAAATCGCCTCATCCGCAACGGCGCGAACGCCCATCGCGCGCAGCGTGTTCCACGGAGGAATCGAACCAATCATGACGAAAATAGCGTCATACGCGAAGGACTCGTTCCCCTTCGGCGTCCGTAACGTCACCCGATCTCGCCCAATCCCCGTCACTTCGGCATCGAATCTCAATGACACTCGTCCGGTGTCCGCCATGCGCTTGAGCTCGTCGATGTTCCGCGCTTTGCCCCGGGTAAAACTCTTGCCGCGATGGACCACCGTCACGGTCGTTCCCGACTGCCGTCCGAGCGCCAATGCCGTTTCCATCGCGACATCGCCCAACCCCACGACGACAACTCGTTTGCCCTCAAAGCTTCGAGCATCGGCGAGATGGTAATGCACCCTTGTTTCGTACTCGGGATCGATCTCGATGGGCAAACGGCGCGGAGAACCGCGTTGACCGATGGCCAAGAGCACTCGTCGTGACAAACGCGTTTGCGATGCGCCGCCTTCGCGCGGTTCGGTTACGACTCGAAAAACCTTTTTGGAACCATCGTGCTCGACCCCCGTCACGCGAGTATCCTGAAAGATCGGAAGATCGGCCTTGCGAACGATGCGCATCCAATGCGAAAGCAGTTCCTCTTTGGTCGATTCCTCGAGCCACAATTTCCCGGTGAGGGGCAAATCGAGCGGCTGGTCGAAGACGAGTTTGCCACGAGGAAAACTCCGAATGCTTTGCGCCACGTTGCCTTGTTCGATGACTTGGAACGACAAACCCAGTTCCTTGGCCCGCAAAGCCGCGCTGATCCCGGCGGGCCCGGCGCCGACGATAATCAAGTCGAGCGGTTTGTCTCCCCCACCCGCCCCTTCCGCGCGAAGGCTCGCCCCAATTTTGTCAATCGCGAGACTGCCCTGCAAAATGGCATTTTTGATGAGCGGTAGACCGGTGATGTCACCAGCCAAGAAAAGGCCCGGCGTATCGAGGCTTTCGAGATCCTCGTTCATTCGCGGACGATCGCCGATGGTTTCTCCGTCCGTAACGCGCAGCGATCCATTGGGACAACGTTGCTCGCATAACGTCAAACCGCAACACGCTTCCGGACGAACCACGACGGCAACGTATTTCTGAACATCGAGCACGTCGTAGGGACAGGCATCGACGCAGGCATAACAACCGATGCACGTTTGCGTATTGATCTGCGGCAGGCGCACTCGCGTCTGCGGCTTGATCAAGGCCTCCGGCGTCGTCGGTGGTTTGCCTCGACGCACTCGTTCCAGAAGTCGCCGACCTCCGCGAACGAAGCCGAACGTGAGACCGAAAGCGAACATGCCGGTGCCAAGCCAAACCCACGCCAAGTTGCCCACGACAGGACGCGCGAGGACGGGCTCGACGGTCGCGATTTCGCGCGCAGCGTCCCACAAAACGGCTCGATCTTCGCTATGTTGAGCGGCGCAAACCACGGGTTTGCCAAGACCGGTCACACGCGGCGCCGAATCATCCGGCAATGCTCCACGATGTTCGTCAAAACAACCGGAGGGTCTGTCCGGGCCGAGTTTTTCCTGGCCGGGTAGCAAACAACGCGCAATGGGATCGCGCGGCGATGTGGGATCATGGCATCGCTCGCAACTGGACACGGCAACGATCGGCACGGTTGCAGGCCCGAGCGAAGCCCGCGTCGCCGGCATATCGATCGACGATTCGGCGCCCGGAGCAAATCGAACGGCATCTTTGCCGGGAGTGAATACAACCCCTTGATCACTGCGATGAATGGGATGGCATTGCGAGCATTTCAATGCTCCCTTTTGTTGGAGCCGAGCATGACCTCCTCGTTGCGACGCATGCGACCCGTGGCAATTTGCACAGGAATCATCGGGGTTTTTCAGGGCGTCATCCGGCCCGTGACACTTGACACAGCCGACGGATGCTTTGGCATGAGGTCGTGAGAGCGGCCCGGGCGACGAATGTCCGCCCGGTGGAGGTAGCGCAAACGCGGAAATGGCCGTGGTTGCCGCAGCGACGATCACGGCCGGAAAAAACCCGCGAAATCGGGTCACGTCCGATGTTGTCTCGGCTCGTCGAGCCCCACGACCTCGAGGGTTTTCCCGCGGAAGCGCAGCGCGATCGCGTGCATCTGCAAGCGGGGCCGCGTACAGCGTCTTTTGCGCCGCACTTGGTTTGTCCGCTCGGGGTTGGTCACGACGATCAGATTCAGCCATGGGACGACCGGAGACTCAAAGCATACGAAAGCACGACTCGCAGCGTAAAGATTTTCGTCATTGCTTGCGTTTGATGCGGACCGTCAAATCGACGCTATTCGATTTCGGATCGAGCATTGTTTCAATGTCGACATCGGCGGGCGATCCTTTGCTCACGTGCAAGCGTTTGACGTTTTCGACATCTTCGACCACTGCTTTTCTGGAAAAGACCGCGCCTGTTTTCGTGCGCCACGCGTCGCGCAAATACATTGCGGCATTTCCCACGAGATCTCCGGCGAATTTTACCTGACGAACCTTGAATACCGGGCCTTCCTTGACCCGAAGCTTGATATCCACCTTCGATCCATCCGGAGCTTCGACGATTTCCGGATTCGCAAATTCAGCGCTCACAAGACCGCGATCAAAAAGATCACTCGTCATGACGAGTACGTCTCGCTCGAGTCTGTCTTGATTGAATGGCTCACCGATTTTCGTATACAGCTGGGGCGAGATTTCGGTCCAACGCGCGGGTGAGAAGCCTTCGACAACGAATGCTCCCACAACGGTTCTCGGCCCGGGCTCGACAACGAGCGTGACGTTGATTTCATCATTTTCTTCGGGCGTCGTCTCCAATGTAATGTTTGCATGCCGATAACCCCGCTCGGCGAGGGTATCGGTGGCGGCACGAACCAATTCATCAAATCGCGCATTGTCTTCCCAAGACGGCGCCTCATTAACGAGCTCGTCGGCAACGCTTTGTTCGATATTGGCGACGGAGCGAACTTTGACCGTGCGTACACGCCGACGAATTTTCAGCTCGTACACCGCAACGATGCCATCTTTTTGCTCTTCTTTGAACACGACGACGTCTTCGACTCGTCCCTCGCCAAAAAGAGCGCGAATGCCCGCGTCCGTGGTCGCGGCATCGAGAGGATCCCCGGGACGAACGGGAAAACGTTCACAAAGCAGCGCCGGGACATGCAGTCCGCGAATTTCGACGCGACGTGTACGTCCGGGTTCGACCGCTCCCTGAGCCGACCAACACGTGTGCACGGCAATGGGTTCGGGTGCGGCAACAGGTTTTACCGGTACAGGTTGCTCCGGACGCACGGCTTCTTTCACCGGCGGCTTCGCCCCCCCTCCGCAAGCTCCGAGCACGGCAATCACCCAGGGCAAACCTGCGCACGCGATTCGACGAGGCATCGTTTTCACAAGCGCACCTCGATAAAGACGTTTGCCCGCATTTGCTGATTGAACTTATCAATGATTTTATCAATTTGTTTGGACGACCTTTCCGGGTCTTTGTCCAATTTCGAAAACTCGTCGCGCATCCTGAACAACATGATTTTTTTCGTCAGCAATTGCCCCACGATTTCTTCGCGGTATTGAGCTTCGGAGTATCCCTGCTCGATCGCCGCAGCCATGACTTTCTCCCGCGTCGTGTTCATCGATTTGGCAATCGAGTCGATCGTCGCATCGACATCTGTCGAAGCAATGGTCATTCTCAATTTGCGCGCTTCGCGAACGATCAGCCGCTCGTTGATCAATATCTGAAGCCATTCTTTGTAAATCTTGGCTTCTTCGCCCGTGCGTTTGTCCGGAGGAACAATCGCCGCCAATCGCTTTAATGCAGGCAATGCTCGGCGCCTCAATTCCGCGAGGGTAATGACGTCATCATCGACGATTGCCACGATGCGGTTGACGACCACTCGTGCGGTCGATTGCGGCTCTTCGGCACGAGAAGGCGTCGAAAGATGCAACATGCCGAAGGCACCTGCGGCAATTGCGAGGAGAAAACGAGGGCGTCGCACGCGCGAAGGCTACAACGCGAAGGGGCGCGAGGGAAGAAGAAAATATCGCGCCTGGAATCCGTTCACGTCCACTCGATCTCCACCGGCGTCACCATCCCCTGGGCTTCGATACGAACGGCATAAACGCCCGACACCGTGGAAAGCAGCAAAATGGCAAAACCATCACGCGAGAACAGGCGCAAATCGAAGAGCGTCGATAATTTCTGGACCTGGCCATCTTTGATGAGATCATCGTAAAGAACGGATTCGTCGGTTCGCTCGATTTCTTCGGGTTTGGCCCAACGCATTCGTACTCCTCCACGTTCGCCCGCCGCCCAAATCACGAGCAATTTTCCATTCAAATCGACGGCGTCGATTTTCATGTCGCGGGGCGCGAATTCGTATTGCGTTTTGAGCACTTTCTCCATGGATACATCGTGCACGGTGCATCCGGCCGTCGTGCAATGGCTTTGCGCCAGCGTCGTTTGCCACGATTTTTCCCCGCGAGCCGGATAAAGGCGAGTCACCACGGCTTCCGTGCCATAACATGAAAGAATGCCGTCGCTGACCTTCGGCGACATCGGAGGACTCCACTTTCCGCCGACGAGAAAACTCATGAAATCATTGTCGTATCCCTTGACGCGAACGACCATCGCTTCCGGCGTTTTGCAGCCTTGAATATGTGCGGGTTCATCGGCACCTCCCTCGATGAGGCCGGCTTCGGGCAATTCGCCGATATCCGTCAAACTCGGCGCGGCATCGCCCTGCCACGGATACTTGGAAACAAAAAGCCGCCGTTCTTCCTTTTTCGTAACACCGCGTAAAACGAGATGATCCCAGAGTATCTGCGTCGAGTAGTAATAATTGCCGACGCGAAAATCAGGATTGATCTTCGTCCGCGTGCTCTTGGCCCCCGCGGGACGCCGAGTGAGAATCAGGGCCTTGGATTCATCATCGAATCCCAAGACGGCCGTCGTGCCGTCTTTTCGCGCATAAGCGCCATAACTGTACATCGCATCGATTTTGTCCCCCGTGTCCGCTCGAAAAATGCCCGCACGGCCGCGTTCTCCCGCAAAAATCGCCGGAGCCGAATCGTCATCCGCCGTCCCCCAAAGTCGAAGACCGTGACCCGATGAAATCCCCTCGGGCAATGATTTACATTGCGCTTTGGCGTCTTTCTGAGCAAACGTGCAGACAAAGGGAGCCTTGGCAACCCCCTTTTCTTCAATCAATAGGCGCATTGCGCCGGAAGGGTGCGCGTCGGTAAATGCCGCCTTGAGCGAAAATGTCGTCGGCGAAATAGGTGTGCCTTTGGCCAAATGTCCGGCACTGAGCGGCTTGGCGTCGAATATCGGCGTCAAACCATCGACGTGGATGACTTTGATTTTATTTTTTCGCGCTTGCTCCCAAACGGCGTCGACCAATTCTGACAAATCCGCCGATACTCCATTCGGCTCGCGCAACGCCTTCGCCAATGCTTCGGATGCCGCCCCCAAATCTTTTCCGCCTGCTTCGGCAAGACCCGAGCTTTTCCAGGTTTCCCGCAATGCATGGCCAAGCGGCGCACAAGACATGGGCCAAGGTTTGTCACTCCCAGGCTCGGTGCGTGATTTTTCGTCCATACGCATCGCCGTGAGCTGAATACGACGAAAATGCATACTCGGGACGCCGTTTTCGTCGAGGCCTTCACCACCCATGACACATTGGGAAAAGGCGCTCCAAGATTGAGACAATGCCGCCTGTGTTTGCTGATCCTGATAACGAGCCAAAGCGAATAAACCACCTCCGGCAAGCACGACGGCCCCAACAAGCCCGATCAACAACCCTTTCGAACGATTCTTTCGATCTTGAACGATTTCGTCGACGGGTTCCGGCGGCGGCGGTTCGTGTTCGCTCGCGTGTGTAGGCTCGGACAAACTCGGCTCATTCATTTGCAACTCCCTCCCTGACCAGCCTGGAGGCGACGTACCATGACAACCCGAACGCCTGCAAGCAGAAACGTCGTCAGCGACGAACGGCCGTCAACGCATGAACGACGAGCATGGCGAGGGCGATGGTAAATGTCACGACATGACCGGGCAAACCTACGCGCAAAGCCAGCAGCAAAAATCGCTGCACCGGCAAAGCTCGACGTTCGACGACGATACGAATCAATCCGTCCAGCCCCGCCAAACGTTCTTTCCCGCGCCCTTCGAGCACGACGTCGATTTGCTTGCGCAATGCATTCTCTTCGTCCCGCAAGCTCCGCCCGCTGAGCAACAACCACACGGGCCCGAGAGGCTGTTTGGTATACGGAACCAATATTTTTTCGAATAACTTTTTCACGAGGTCGCTTTTCCCGCTGACGTCGCGGTACAAGCGATCCATCAATTCGCGTTTTGCAGCCGAAAAATCTTCCGGCAACGCTGCGGTTCGCTCGATACGCGCCAATCGCGATGGCAACCAGCGATAAGCAACCGCCATCCAAGCGCCGAATACGGTTGTCAATAAAAACGCAAGACGTAACGCGCTGCCCGCGGAACGCGGCCACCACGCCGTAATCGGAGCGTGCGTCGCGACAAGCCCCAAGGAGATGAATCCCAGGGCCAAATGAACAGCCAATTGCGGACGAATTCGCGATGACGCCGCGGATTTCTTTTCAGCCGCGTCTTTTGCCTTTTTCTTGAGCCAAAAGCGCACGAGGCGCTTCGGAGCTGCATACAAGAGCAAAAGCCCGAATGTCACGGCCGCGGCGACCCCCGCCCAATACCCCGAACCTCCTCCGGGGCGTAACAACCCGCGGTCGTGCATGACCACACCCGCCGCAGTCAATCCCAATCCCGCAATCAATCCACCGAGCACAATCCCCACATCATTGGACCGTGGCGCCAAAACCGGACGCCCGGGCGAATCCTCGCCTTTGACGAGCTCCCGAACATCGGCCAATTCTTCATTGGGGTTCATCCGGAAAATGGATCCGGTTGGACAAACTTGAACACACGCCGGACCTTCATAGCCGCGACACAATTCGCACTTGACGGCGACATCGGGATACGCACCACCGGCGGGACGCGGAGCCGCATCCGGACGCTGCGCCATACTGATGTTATCCCACGGACACGCTTTGGCACAGGCACCACACCCCGTACACAAGGCTTCGCGAATGAATACTTCTCCGCCCGGATCGCGCCCGATGGCGCCCGTCGGACAATCGATCATGCAGCTCGGATTCTCACAATGCTGGCACGAATTCGGCAGTAACAAGCTTTGAGGGTTTTTCTTGTCCGCATCGACCCGAGCGACCATCTTATCGCCTCGACGCACGATACGCGATTGCCCATGCACGTCCGCACACGCCCACGCACAATGGCCGCAACGCACGCACGATTCCAAATCAATGACGAGAAGCGAACGCGCGACGTTGAGCCGATACAAATCACGAAATGCATGTTGCGTCGCATTGGCCGCCGCGCGCCCGATGACGGAATGCTGCATAGCCTGTTGATCAAGCGCAATTCGGCCCAAGGTCGAGAACAAATCCGGATGGCGACTCGCAATGGTACGCACCGTGCGCGCGTCGAATGAAATCAATAACGAAGGCCCGCCGGCAACAGCCCCCGACAAACGAGGAACCGCCGCCTCGATTTCAGCATCCCCAAAGAAATCCCCACGCCCGACATAAGCCCGTACATGCAATCGTTCGCCGTCGTCCGTTTGCATTTGCACCATTCCATCGGCGACAATAAAGAGGTCCGTGGAAGGATCATTTTCGCGATAAATGCTCTCGCCACGTTCAAACGGGCGATATCGCGCGGCATCGAGCAAAAGATCGATATCCTCGCTTTCGAGCGTTTTGGCAAAAGCGACGGTCTGCAATAGGTCCCGGGTGGCCGCGCGACGCAAGATACGTTCGAGACGCTCGGCCACTTCGGCTTTTCCGCTGCGTCCCACGGCCCGCTGAAATACGTGGGCGGTGATTTTGCAAATACGCGAACGCACGCGAGCTTTCGCAGTTGCGCTGCGAGCGCTCCCGATGGTCGCTTCTTCACCGAATGAAGCGCCTTTCTCGGCCTGCCGCAATTCCTGTTCAAGCGCTTCGCCGCGACGAATCGCCGTCAGAACAATGGAACCTTCCGCAACGACGAAAAAGGCGTCGCTTTTTTCGCCGGCGCGGAAAATGGTTTCTCCAGCCTCAACCGTGAAGATCTTGCCGCTTTCTTCGATTTCCCGCCGCGCTCTTGTATCGAGCCCCCGAAAAACGGGTGCGTCCCACACAAGGGTCGGCCAAGCTTTTGCAGATTCGCTCGTCACCGATTCCGTCATCGGGCGTCCACCTCAATCCGATGCAATTCAACGACGTCGAGCCGCTTGAGCATTTCCTCGGTCACCGCCGGGCCGCTCGGACGCAAGCCGCGGCGCGCTTGTTCGCGTTCGTATTGGGCAAACGCGCGGATCAAGAATGGCGGAAACGATCGGAACATGAGACGGGCTTCGATATGGAATGGACCGCGTCGCCCGGCCAAATCGAGGTCGTAGGTGTAACGAACGGGCGTAAATGCGGGAAGTGAACGAGTATCGATGATTGCGTCGGGCCCTCGGACAAACCCCCGCGAAGCATCGAGCGCGCCCACGGGAAAATACGTCTCGAAAAGCGCATTGTCGCCGACGAGATTGGACCGACATTCGCCGGTGTCGAGGTCATAATCACCGTCGTCGAAACGATCGGCGCGGAAAAACCCTTGACCCGGCCCCGGTTCGCAACGGCCATCGATGCCAATGACGCCGATACAGCGCACGCAACGCAAGAAACCGTTTTGGAAGTTGATGAGGCCTTTGCCGCGAAAATTGGTTCCGCCGAAAATCGGCGGTGGTGACCATTGCGGAACATCCGGCCCATCGCGAACGTCCGCGCCGAACAAGCCGACGGGACGACCCCGCTCATCCGTCGACGAGGGGTTTGCATTGACTCGGACAAACAGTTTGTCGTGCAAATCCTCATCCGGCCGATCCACGCGTCCGACTTCATAAACAACGCGATTGGAGCCATCTTTCACGACAAGATGAACCCAGAATTCTCGCTCTTGGCTGAATCCCGCGGGAATACGGTGCCCCGCCCCGATATTCTCGATGAGGACGGGAATTTCGAGTCCTCGGCCCGTGGATCGCGCACCGTCGATTTCAAAACGAAACGTATGTCGCAAGAGCATATCGCGACGTCGACGCGCCCCCAAGGGAATGCCGTGCACGTCGAGCGTCGGTTCGTCGACGAGGAATTGAGGGAAATCGTTGTAAAGCGGGATATCGACGCCGGAAAAATAATGATTGACGACCGGTGAAGGCCCCGCCGAATTGACGGCTTTGAATGCTTCCGGATATTCGCCGGGATTACGCGCAACGAAATGCATTCCCGGTGGACACTCCGGTTCGTCCTGACCAGACTTCGGCGCCCCGGGTTCGCAAATACCCGGATACGTACTCATGTGGCAATCTTGACAAGTCGCAGGCGTTTTACCTCGCCGCTGTACATCCTGCGCATACACCGTCCATTCGGTATACGCGTTACGCAATCTCTTGAAATGTTCGCCTTGACGAACCCCGACGACGTCGGTGCCGAACAGGCGCACATCGTGGCAAGTGCCGCAAAATTCGCTGGTTCGGAGGTAACTTTTCGCTTCGGGATCCGGACGACGATGAACAATCGGATCGAGCTTGTTCGACGCGGTCGTGGACGCGCCGGAAAAACGGCCCGGTTGGGCGAAGAAAGTGGCTGGATTCATGTCGTAGCCGCTATTCGAAATGCCGAATATGCCTCGCCGATCCTCGGGTCGGGCCGGAAAAATGGTGCCGGTGATAAACGAAATCCAAGAATCATTGCCCCGATATCCGAGCGACGTTGCATTGGGTCCGGGTACGGGTCCGTGCACGGAATGGCAAAAAAGACACGAAATACCTTCAATGCCCTGCTCGCCCAAATGATCGCGTACCGGACGCCTGGTCGAGGCATCGCCGCCGGGCCGCCCGTCCCAACGCGGAACAGTGCGATCGAGCTTTTCCGCAGGGCTATGACAATTGATACACCAGCGTGCTCCACCCGAGCCGGTAATTGGAATACCATTTTGGGGATTACGACACGCCGTCGCATTGTCGACTTCTCGAAGAATTCCTGCGCCGTGAGGACAATCGTCGTCACGCCCAACCTGCTCTTCAATCAAACTTTCCAATGCATTAAAGAGCGGGCTCTTGACCGAATGCGCCATGACCGAGCGACGCCATTCGGCAGCCTGACGCGCATGACACCCGGCACACGACTCGGATGTCGTCGTTGCCGCCGATAACACGGAAGACGGAGGCATTTCAGGACGCGGTCGAACCGGCGGGGCCTTCTCAATTCGCGAAAACGCAATCGCCGCAACCAACGCTCCACCAACAACCGGAAAAGCCACCGCCGCCCAAGGGTACGTCTGGAATAACGTTCGCTCAGACGACCCTTTGGACGATGGTTTGACCTTCGGCTCAGCGTTGACGACTCGTACCGCAGGCGGCGCGACATCTTCCGCGGATGGTTTGGTTTTGGAGGGCCGAGTTCGTCCAGCCGCACCTCGTGCGGGGCTTTCTCCACGAAGAAAACGCCCGAGTTCTTGGACGATCACAAAGGCGCGATCCGGACGTTCGGTGGCGACGGGGTGAATGAGGCGCAACGCGAAACTCTGCAAACCCGTCGGCAATTCGTGCGCAACGCTCTCGACGAACGGGGGCGCTTCGCGTTGCGCGGCATCGAGCGCATGACGCAGACCGGCTCCGGCGAAAGGATGTTCCCCCGAGAGCAAGCGGTAGAGCAATAATCCGAGCACGTAGCGGTTTGCCGCATTGTCCCAGGACGAACCTCGCGCCTGCTCCGGCGGCGTCCACAGCGGCGCATTGGCTTCGGTGTCCGCGCGCGTGGCCCCCTCTTTCGCGCCGAGAATCGCCGCCACGAGCCTTGCAGCATTCATAGCAACCCGATCATCCGCACCGAACTGCACGGCATCGAGCGACAATGGGCCGGGAAAAAGGCTCGCCTTCTCGCACGCGGCCAAGGCTTCGGCCAGGGTCAGCGCAAGCGCCACCGCATCGCGCCAAGGCCAAGGCCCTTTCTTTGAACGCAAACGATCGGCGAGGGTCTCCGACAGTGCGGCGCGCACGATCCAGGCCCCCTGTTCGTCCGTACCGCCTTCGACAAACCCACCGATGGACGACTCGCCAAGGGACAAGAGCCGATGAACTGCCGGCTCATCGGATGCTTCGAGTCGAAACAGTTCGGCTCCGCCTGCGCACGCAAAACGCGTAGCACGCCCGAACGGAGGAAGAGGCGCCCCCGGGACAAACCCCAGTGTCTCGGGACGCGCTCGCTTCATCGGTTGTCCTTCGTTTTTTGAATAAAGGGTGTCGACGTCTTGCCGGGCAGGGTAACACCGTTGGTGAAATCAGGTTCTTGGGCGGCGCGTACGTAATACGCGACGAGCCCCGCAACGAGCGACAAACCGACGATGATGCCGATGGCGACCTTCGTGGGAATTTCACGCGTTTCACCGACCTTGTCCACAAGGGCGATCGTGTCGTTACGCAGTGGTTTGGCGGGACGATCGTTCTCGGAACCGTCATCGCTGATCGTCTTCGGTCGACTCGAAGCTTCGGCACCGGCACTCTTGGCAGCTTCGGCAGACTCGGGCATTGTCGGCGATACGGCGCGCGAACCCGCGGGTTTGTCATGAGGAGTCGTTGCCGACGTGGACGCGGAGGAGCGAGGAATCGAGGTACGTGTCGGCGACGGGGCGGCGGAATGGAACGGTTCGAGTTTGTCCACGACATCGGTGGCGAGGTACGGGCGATCCTCAGGAGCTTTCTCGAGGAGCTGAAAAAGCAGCTGCTCCACGCCCTTGGGCAAACCCGCGCGCACGTCGGGTTCGAGCGGCGGAGGCTCTTCCGTGCACTGCATGTTGAGCAGTTGTCGCGGCGACGCGGAATAAAAAGGAGGTTTGCCCGCGAGCAGTTCGTAAAACACGAGACCCAAGGAATACAAGTCGGCGCGATGATCGATCGTGCGCGCGTCGATCTGTTCGGGGCTCATGTACTGAAGCGTCCCGACACTCTGGGTGTTTGTCTGGTTCATCGCTTGAAGCATCTTGGCGATGCCGAAGTCCATGACCTTCACGGCTCCGTCCTTCAGGATCATGATGTTCTCCGGCTTCAGATCGCGATGAATGATCGGCGGCTCTTGGCCGTGTGCCGCAGAAAGTGCCGACGCTACAGCCGAAACGATGCGCACGGCTTCCGCCCACGATTGCCGACCATCTTCGAGAAGCACGTTGCGCAGGGTTCGTCCTTCCAAAAACTCGAGGACCATGGCGAGCTGGCCATTGGCTTCGATGCTGGCCAAGCTGCGCACGATGTTGGGATGTTCGAGATGCGCCAAGATCTGCATCTCGTTGACGAAAAGCTTGCGCCCGGAATCGCTCTTGGCGAGCTCGGGATGGAGAACTTTGATGGCTACGCGGCGCTTGGAGAGTTTTTCTTCGCCCTCGTAGACTTTGCCCATGCCCCCTTCGCCGACAAGCCGTCGCACGAGGTAATCACCAAACTGATCCATCACGCGTCTCCGATCCGCCGGGCCATATACGTACGAGCCCCCGATTCGACTTACACCATTTGCGATCGTTTTTGTGAACGTTGGTAAGCCGCAAATTCCGCCGGAGCTCTGCCGACATCACGCCGTCGTTCATGTACCATCGTGTCATCGTCGGCTTCATCCGAGGAGCGTCATGCGCAAGATGCAAGGCTGGTTTGGGTTTGTCATGGCAACATTCGTTGTGGCGCTCGTTCTTGGAGCGTGCGATGACTTCGCGTGTGGTTACGGGGGCGCGGGTTGTTCGGATCCCATCGTGGCCGGTTTTTGTGAGAATACCCTGGTCGTGGGCCAGGAATATTCGGCTGTATTCGGGTATGGATCGGATACGGGCGTCTCAGAAGCGACCGTCTTGAAGATCGTTTCGGACGCACCGAGCATTCTGCAAGCCGGGGCAACTCCGGGTTCACCGGATATCCCCTATGAATCGGGTCCCACAGGCCCATTCGATTTGAATAACGGCCCCGGTGACGGCGGTATGTCACTACGCGCATTGTCGCCGGGAAAAGCGAATGTGACGATTTCCCTTCAAGGCTGGGAAACGCAGCAAACGATGACGTTCGAAGTGGTGGACGAGGCTCACGCGCCCGAAGGATTCGTGGCGATGACCGCCGCCGATCGTTTTGCGAAATGCATTGAAATGACATCAACGGTGCATTGACACATTTGCCACACAGATGTCCCGAACGATAGATCCATCCGACAAGACAAACACCCGAAGCCCGGTATGGGTCGCATTCGGAATCGGCGCTTTGGTACATCTCGGCCTGCTGGGTCTGAGTTTGTCGGGACTCTTCGACTTTGCCACGTTTCTGCTCTTGATTTTTGCGCTGCCCGGAGCACTCGTGGACATCTCCACCGAAATGATTCATCCAGGCCAAACCGGGAGCATCTTGCTCGTGACGATCGCATCGGTGCTCAATGGCCTTGCGTATGCCTTCGGAACATGGTGTTTACAAATTATTTTGCGAAAACGACGCGCCCGCATGACCGACACGATTGCCAATTCCAAAACGTCCCCGCAGCGTCGATGACGAGAATGACCCATTACTTACAATCGGCAAACCAGGCGCCATCACAAATACCCAGCCGGATGGAAAACGCTAGTGAAACGAATTGAAGACGATTCGCCGAACGAACAGCTCGATGCCCGATCGACGATGGACCATCGGGATCGCACCTTCGACGCGATTGTCATTGGCAGCGGCATTGGAGGATTGACGGCGGCGCTCACGCTCGCTCGGGCGCAACGTCGCGTCCTTTTGCTCGAAGCGGGCAAAGCCATCGGTGGGTATCTCAATCCGTTCAAACGCGGGTCTTATGACTTCAATCCGGGATTGCATTATCTTGGAGAATGCGGTCCGGGGCAACAATTCAGCCGTCTGCTCGAAATTCTGGGTTTGTCTGATGATGTCCACTTTCACGAATTATCGCCGCAAGGTTTTGATCGTCTGATATTTCCGAATTACGAAATCATGACGCCCAAAGGCCACGACGTTTATGAACATCGACTTATCTTGGATTTTCCCCACGAACATCGCGGTATTGAAAAGTTTTTCCGGATCTTGAAAGAATTCGGCCGAAGTCTCATTTCCATGGTCGACGTAGCCGGCGACCGAACGCCTCATCGTTTTATGCGGCAAACACCGCTCTTCTTCAAATACGGGCGAATGACGTTTTCAAGCCTGCTCGAAAGCCTGATTGGGGATCCGCTGCTCCGCGCGGTCCTCAGCGCGCAATACGGCAACTATGGTTTACCGCCGCAACAAGCATCGGCCTTGGTGGGGCTCGCGACATTGCAACATTATTTGACGGGCGCCTATTTTCCGATTGGAGGAAGTCGAGCCATTCGCGACGCGTTCGTGAAACAGCTGAAGCGGCACGGAGCCGTATTGAAGTCGCAGCACGTCGTCGAGCGAATTCATCTGCACGAGGATGGGGTTCGCGGCGTGCGGTGCGGAAATGGCGAAGAGTTCTTCTCGAATTGCATCGTGAGCAATGCCGACGCCGCTATCACATATCGAGACTTGATTGGCCTGGAAAAACTCCCCTCACGTTTGCGGGACAAAGTCGACCACACGCGCTGGTCCTTCGGTTCCATCTGCTTGTTCGTGGGCACGGACTTGGATATCGCGCACGCGGGCATGACGGATGCGAATATTTGGAATATCGCAGACGTCGATTCTCATGATGCATACGAAGCCGTTCAACGGGGCAAACTGCCGGAACGCGATTCGTATTTCCTATCGTCGGCAACGATGAAACGGCCTCCGTCCATTCAATCGCCTCGCCATCATACGCTCGAATATGTCACCATCGCACCGTATCATCCATTCAGCCCGTGGGCGGACAAACCGACGTCGAAGCGCGGCGAAGAGTATGAGACGCTAAAAATGCACTTGGCGGAACGATATTTGAAGCATATCGAAAAGCATGTTCCCGGTGTGTCGAGCCATATCAAGGTATTGGAAGTCAGCACTCCGGTGACGAATCTGTCGTACACGATGGCTCCATTCGGCGCGATTTACGGCCCGGAGCACTCGCCCGCGCCGTGGGGACAACCGCGATTTTCAATCGAAGCGCCTTTTCGAGGGCTCTACTTTTGCGGCGCGTCGACGTTGGGCGCCAGCATTGTTTTCTCGTCGATTTCGGGGTTCATGGCCGGCTCGATGGCAATGGAGTCGGCGGTTTCATGAGCGCCTTTTCAAGCTCCGCGGCGATCCAATGGCGCAAAGCAGACTTGGGACGCAGCACATTGAATTCGTTCATCCGACGAAAATCAGGAAGCAGCGCCGTCATCCATGCAGCATTTTCCACCGCAATGCGCAGCGTGCCGTCGACGGTGATGTAAAACTTTTCCTGATGTGCATCGCCAATAAGGCACGCCCAATGCCGGCCATCGGACGAAAACACAAACGTATCCTCGATAATGACGTCGAATTTTTGGGGCATGGAATCCACCACAACAAATGACGCCTGGTTTTTCTTGGCCGTATAGCCGTGACGTAGCCCGTCGGACGTAAGGGTGAGATCCTCAATTGAATCGAATTCCGGTCCTTCCACGTTATCGACAACGGCACGAACGTACCGTCCCGTTCGCGCGACATAAGCGATTGAATTTCCTGCCAAATGCGGCTCGCCAACGTGGGCATGTTCTTTCCCCGGTCGACCGTCGACGACGACACGCCACAGTTTGCCCTGACGCACGCTAAACGCCAAGTGTTCCCCTGTCGAATCAAAGACGACGCTGCCCGCGAGGATCTGATCAAATGCCGCGCTTTCGATCCCGTCCACCACAACGACGGCATTATCGCGACGTTTGGCAGCATAAGCCATTCGTCGTCCATCCGGACTGAACACCGGCGAGGCTATCGCGTCGAATGCCGGACCTTTGTCGTCGAAACTCACCACATGCCAACGGCCGTTTTCCCGAGCGAGAATGGCCCACCGAAAACCCTTCGGGGCCATGACGAGATCGGCAATGGCATCGTACCCGGACGAACTCTGCCCATTGACAACCACGTACGCAACGCCTTCGCGACGCGCGACGTACCCGTGATGTCGACTGTCCGCAGAAAATGCCAAATGCCCGATGCCCTCGAATTTCGGCCCCGGCTTTTCATCAACGACGGCTCGTATCCATCGGCCATCTTGCACGACGTATCCAAGACGCGTGCCATCGGGACTAAATGCAATGCTGCCCTGAAGAATTGCGTCGTAATAATTGCCTCGAGTGGAATTTCTGACGACGGTCCACAAGCGATGCTCGGTCGCCGAATAGGCAATTTGTTTACCGTCCGGACTCCAAACAATTTCGCCAATACCGAGCCACGGTCCGCGAAGTTTTCCTCCGGCAACCACGACCCAACCGGCCGGTGTATTCGCGGGATAAGCGACTTGGGCCGCATCGGGGCTCCAAGAAACACCGTCGATACCAATGGCCAAATACGATGGTTCGTCGTGACCATCCATTCGCGCGAATTGCCGCTGTCCGTCTTGCCAAACTTCGATCCGGTGCATCCGATCCGGACTGTTGCTCTCCCAGATGCGGTGAGGTCCGCAGCCGAAAAACACGAGGCAAAAGCCAAGACCGGCAAAACATTTCACGGCGCGGGCTCCGGCAATTTCGGAATTCCCAGCGTGCTGGTCATCGTTCCCCGAGCAACCACTTGTCCATCGACCTGGGCTTGCACATCGAAGCGAACGAGGCCGTCGAGCAAATGTGTTTGCACCACGCGATAATCAAGACGCTGGCCAGCATAAACAGGTTGGAGAAGTTTTATATCGACGGCCGCGGCCATACCAATTCGGGACGAAGCGCGAGCATCCGTATCGTGAAACCTCAATGCCTCGATAAACGGCGTCGATGCGTCCGCTCGATAACCGGGCTTCATTTCATACCCGCGTTGTAAGTTCACGAGAGCCGCAATCACGAGTTCCGGATCAATCCCGCGCTCTTCGCAAATGTTCTGAATGGACCAGATAATTTGCAGAAGATTACTGGTTTGTCCAAGCCCCTCGATCGTGTACACGCCCGGCCACAGGTGTAACCCCGGAAAGTGCCCCTCAAAAACGCTTTCATTGGCCGAAATATGGCGCGACGCGGTCAACGATGGTGTCGGGCCGCGTTCGTACGAATGAACGTTGTCGACCATCAGGAAAGGGCGCCGATGAGGCAACAGGTGACGAATCACATCGGGACCAAAAAGAAAGGACGTGTTTTTTTTCATGAGCCGCCGAATGCCTCCCGAAGTGAACCGATCGAAGAATCCGTGTCCGTGCTCCACACGCGAACGTCCGGTCCAAGGTTTTTCCGGACAAGTGATCGCAAGACGGACCCCGGACCGAGGACGACAAAGTCACGGACCATCGCCGCATAAAGCGTATCCAGGGTTTTCGACCAATACACGGGTCGAACGAGTTGCTCGGCAAGAAAATCCACGATCACGGCTTCATCCCGCACCACGAGACCGTCTCGATTCATTACGAACTTGCATTGCGCCTCGCGACGCGGAATGTTTGTCAAGGCTGCACGAAATTCCTCGACGGCGTCGCGCATAGCCGTGCTGTGCCATGGGCCCGCGACGGCCAGGCGTCGAGCTGCGCACGCGGCAACAATGGCCTTCAACGCGGCGTCATCACCGCTCAGGACGATTTCGTCGGGGGAATTCTCAGCGCCGAACTCCACCCATCCGACCGACCGACCGGTGCGCAAAGCGGATTCCAAATCGTTTTTCCCGCCAATCGAAACCAGTCCTCCTGGGTGCAGTTTGGCTTCGCGCGCCATGAGACGCCCACGCAATGCGGCCAGGCGAATTGCGTCTTCATGACCAATGCATCCAGCCAAAGCGTGGGCGGCAATTTCGCCCAGTGAATGACCGGCGACATAATCAGGGCGAATTCCGAGCGCAATCAATTCATTGCCCAGCGCCAACGAAATGGCCGTGAGAATCGGCTGAAGATTTTCCGTCGCTTCGAGGTTCCGACCGCCGCGTTCCAGCCAACGCGACTGCGGCAAATCAATGACGGCGGCAGCCAGTTCAAGCAAATCTCGCGACGCTGCACGCGCCCGAACAAACTCGATCACGGGCACGAGATCGCGACTGCCCTGCCCCGGCGCGAGAAAAGCAATCGTCACGGGGTGAGTCCTCCGTCGACGAAAATGGCCTGCCCGATAATGTAGGCAGCCGCGGGGGACGCGAGAAAAACGACGACGTCGGCGACTTCTTCCGGGGTACCAAAACGGCCGACGGGGATCATTTGTTTCTTTTGCGCTGAAATGCGATGATCGAGGCGCGCAGCCATTCCGGTGGCAATGAGGCCCGGAACCACGGCGTTGACGCGAATTCCGTGACGCGCAAGTTCCGCGGCGAGCGTACGAGTGAATGATAAAATCGCGCCCTTGCTTGCGGCATAATTCGTTTGTCCCGGACTTGCATGCATTCCGGCAACCGAAGCGACATTCACAATGGCGCCTTGACGTCGAGCGATCATCGAACGGGCAACGGCTCGGCAACACGAAAAAACACCGCCCAAATTCACGCGCACGACTTCGTCCCAGTTCTCCTGGGTCATGAGCGCAAATGGTGTGTCCTGAACAACCGCCGCATTGTTGACGAGGACGTCAATGGAGCCTCGTTCGGCAAGAATTCGCTCCATCCCCGCTTCGACACTTTCGGGATCCTGCAGATCACACGCCCAGAGCGAGGCATTGCCTCCGGATTGGATAGCCAGCTCTTGAACGCGTCGAGCTTCTTCGTGCCTCGAACGATAGCCAATCACGACAGACGCTCCCTGGGCGGCAAATGCAAGCGCAATGGCTCGACCAATACCGCGCGAAGCGCCGGTAACGACGACTGTTTTGTCCTGAAAGACGGGATTCATAAAAGCGGGGGAAAACCGTACGTCTCACGTGCGGCGTAGGTGTGTTTTTGCGGATTGACGTAGAGACTGCGATTGTTGATGATCGGAGGTGAAACCGTGAGAATCGGAATGCTTTCGCCGCCGCCCGTGGGTCTTACGCAATACGAATCAATGCCCGCATACGCGTAGGCGATGTCGAGCAAAACCATATTTACATACGCGTCGATGATGGGCGAATGCTCGGAACGTAGAACACGACCAACCACGACGCCCGCGGGCGAGACGACCTCGGCAGAGGTAGGCAATGACAAACGGCTCACGGCGCAAACGCTCCTTTGTTTGGCGCCTTCTCGACGACGAGATGCGAGCGCCGACGAACCGTGATACTCTTTGGCGTAGGAAACTCGCCATTGCAGGCCCAATTCGAGGGGCCCAAGACCCAATTGCCCTTCCTTCCGCGCATTGAAGAACCAATTCTCGAAAGAACACGCGTCCACGGCTTCGAGGCTCACGTGCGCCAAATCGAATGCGCGTCCCACGTCGGCCATTTTTTCCCGAACCGAGGCTACTTCTTGTTTTGGGATGAGCAAGTCGTAACCATATTCGCCGGTTTTGCCCCCACGAAAACAGACCATGCCGTCCAAGTGGCATAAACTCAAATAGGGCTGGCCAATGACATCGGGGCCGGCGAATTCCGCAAGAAATTCCCACGCAAAGGGCCCATGCAACGAGATCATGTCGTAATCGTCGCCCAAATCCCGCACGTCGACGCGCGCGTTACCATTCCGAAATCGGTCGACCAAAGCTTCGCGAGATATCCCTTCGGCAAGAACGATGCGAAGGCCGTGGCCGACAAGCTGAAGAAGGAGG
>CAYSYX010000023.1:0-46881 GCA_964435055.1 uncultured Polyangium sp.
CAAGGGTCAAGGGCCTGGGCCCTTGCGCGGGTCGAGGGCGAGGAGCCCTCGTGGGGTTTGGGGTGAAACCCCAATGTTGAAGCGGGGTTTGGGGTGAAACGCCAATCAGTCGGGGCGTTCGATCGGCAATGCGTCGGCTTCCCAGCCGAGAAAGCCGCTTTCGAGGAACGTGATGGGGACGCCGCTTTTGGCGAGCGTCTCGGCGAGCTGCTTGGTTTTGTCGCCGGCTCGGCAATACAAAACCGGTTCGCCCGGGAGCATGTGCAATTCGGCCAAACGCGACTCGATTTCTTCGATGGGCATGTGAATCGCACCGGGAATGTGCGCTCGACCGTAGGCTGAAGCTTCGCGCGTATCGACCGGAACGACGCCGCCTCGACGCAGCAATTGGGCCAGCTCGCCGGCTTTGATGGCTCCTTCGGCGCGAGGGAGGAACGGATCGAGCATGTCGCGCAGGCGTGCTTTGCGAACGGCGCCTTGCTCGGCGGCGACGGGTCGTCCACGGAAAAACACCATCAACGTTGGAACGGCCTGAATTCGCAACGCTTGGGCAAGTCGCTTGCTTTGATCGATGTTTACCTTGACGAACTTCGCTTTGCCTTCGAGTTCGCGGGACAAGGCTTCGACTTCCGGGGCGACCGTTTTGCACGGGGCGCACCAGTCGGCGTAAAAGTCAATGAGCACGGGCAGTTCGCTTCGAAGAACCTCGTGCTCGAAATCTTGCTCGGAGATGACGGGTACCGGCATGGCTCGACACTCATAGCGATGATGTGGCCCGTTGGCAAGGATCAGCCTTTACGTCGCAGTCTTTCGAGGATGGCACGTGGGGACATGGTGGCGCGATAGACGTAGAGCTCCCCGGCTGCGTCTTCGTCCAAGACTTCTTCGCTGACGCGTAATTGTTTGCCGATTGCCAGAAGGATGCGTGCGGGAAAACCTTTACGCACGGCTTCGACTCGTTTCCACACCGCGTCACGGCTCCAAAATCCAAACGCTTCGAGAAAAACTTCTTCGCCGGTGTTTTTATTGACGAACACCAAGTCCGGCACGCAGACGACTTCTCCCGGCATCGCAAAAATATGGTTGTTTTCCCGGACGCTCCATTCCGACTCGAGCAGTTCGAAAGCGGACTTGAAGGCATCCAGATCGGGCCCGGACGAAGACATGTCCGAATAATGCGAGACGAGATGATCTTTCGGGGACAATTCCAAGACAAACGGCTTTTTGTCTTTGCCCCATAACAGATCCGCGTGCAAATGCCATTTGCGCATACCGATGACGCGCGGGAGAAACATCGCCAGCCGCAATCCGTATTTTTGCACGGCATCGAAGAGGCTGAACGGACCGTTGAGCGTGATGACGTATCCTTTGTCCGGCGTTCGTTCCACGATGTACATCAAACCATGAAATCGTGCCGCTCGAAAAAGACGCCGATACGCATCGGGACTGTCGCCGGACACGTGAACGACGACCTTGACGGCGCGTAACAAGGCCGCTTGCGCGAGCGCCAAATTGTATCGTTCGATGAGGGCTTCGGAGGATATCGGTTGAAAATCGACGAGACGCTGATTCTCACGCAAATCGGCATAAAGTGCGGAATCCACGGCTTCCGGGGTAATGCCGAGCTTTTGCGCCATGGTCAATAAAACGGTATTGCGATCGAATTCGCCGCGGACATCGAGCGAACGATGGGCCTGGGCGGCGGCAAGAAAAACCTCGCGCCGCAGGTTTTCCGGATCGATTCCCTCCGGAACGCTCCACGTGCACCGGTCATCCAGGAGTTTTCGCAATCCGGCGCCGACGAGGCGCAACGTGACGGGCACGGGGACGCTTTCGAGGGCCGATTCGATGTCTTCGCGCGAATCTCCGGCCGAATGCGTCAGGACATCAATGAAGTCCGCGGCTATCGGCTTGATTTCATCGATGACTTTGCCCTGCAAGTATTGCAGATGCAAAATGCCATTTCGTTTACGTACGCGCAATAGTTCCGTCGTGAGCACGTTGATTCCTCGACAAACCTATCCTTTGTAGGCCGAATGTTCCCGACGCCGATCGCTCACGCGTTGTTCGGACGTGTTTTCCGCGACAAGCTCGTAGAGGCGCGCGTGTTTTTCCGGAGTTTTACGCAAAATACGGCCCAATCGTTGCACGTGCTCCTTTACGGAGGAATTGCCGCTCAAGACGATGGCGACATTGGCTTCGGGGACATTGACTCCTTCATTGAGCACTTTCGAGGTGACGACGGCGGTGAATTCTCCGGCATTGAAGGACGCCAAAATGGCGCTGCGTTCTTTGACGCGCGTTTGATGCGTAATGGCGGGTAATAAAAAACGCCGCGAAATGGCGTGGACCGTCGCGTTGTCTTCCGTGAAAACGATCGTCCGATCGTGACGGTGGTTATGCAAAAGCCTGGCGAGCACATCGAGTTTACCCGGGGCGGCGAGGGCCAACGAGCGTTGTCTTCGATAAGCAAGGAAGGCACTGCGCCCTTCGTCGCTGCGGGAACTCAAATACAAAAATCGGCTCCATCCGTCGGGCGCGGACATGCGAATGTTTTGACTGCGAATGAAGTCGATGTATTCCGCACGTGCTGCGTCGTAAGCTTCCCGTTCTTCCGGCGAAAGGGGTACGGCGATTCGTTCCGTTTCATAAGCGGCCAGATATTCGCCGGATAATTCCGTAATGTCTTTGCGGTACACGAGCGGCCCGATCACGTCGTCGTAGCCGCGTCCGTCATTGCGTTCGGGCGTTGCCGTGAGGCCCAATCGAAATGGGGCGAGGCTCATACGGGCGGCCAATTGATATGCGGGACTCGGCAAATGGTGACATTCGTCGAAAACGACCAAGCCAAACTTGTTTCCCAATCGATCCATGTGCAAATGAGCGGAATCGTAGGTCGTCACGGTGATATCGAGCGGTTCGTAATATCCGCCGCCAACGATACCCACGGGTCGTTTGAAGGCCGCGGCCAAAATATCATACCATTGATTCAACAAATCCAACGTCGGGACGACGACGAGCGTACTTCGTTGTCGACCGGCAATGGCCATGGTCGCGACGTAGGTTTTCCCTGCGCCCGTGGGTAAAACCACGACGCCGCGATGACGTGCAGCACCCCAAGCATCGAGCGCTTCGCGTTGGTATGGAAAGGGTTCGTGCCGGGCCGTGGGAACCAGATCGAGCACTTCGTAGGCGCGAGCTTCGTCGGTGACGGGGATTTTCCGCGCCCGCAGCCACAAAATCGTTTCGGCGTAACCCGATGCGGGCAGGCGAAAACAATTTTCTCGAGCATCCCAGGAACAAACCGCCGGCAAATGTGTCGCATCCGATTCGGCCGGGCCGCTCAGGCGTACCGTGCCTCCTTGGAATGACAAGTGAACGTTGGGCAGCGAGGACGTCATGACAATCGTACGCGGCCGAGGTCTGTCATGAACGACGCGCGGTTGCAAGCGTCAAGATCATCGTTTTCGCTTCTTTTCGGGCGGGCTGTTCGAGGTTTGTCCCTCCGGCCAATCAAGCTCGAGGGTTTGGCCAAACCGTGTCGACGAATAACGTCCGAAAACAGACCGAAACCGAGAACCGATTCGGCCCAGCAGTTCGACCGAAGGCGGGTCGGGGCGAAACAATTCGAATTGCGCGTGCGCGGCGACCGGATCGAAATCGTCGCCTTTGAGCATGCTTTGCAATGGGCCCACGAGTCCTTCGGCGGCGGCGATTTCCGTTCCCGTCGGCCAAGGTTTCGTTTTGTCGCTCAATGCGGCAAGCGTTTGTCCCGACGCAAGCAGCCCATAAAATCCCTTATGAAAGGGCACTTCGATTTCCACGGCATAATGGACGAGGTCGTGGACGAGCAAACTTCGCGTTTCGAGATTCGCTTCTTCGCGCGAACCATCGGCGCGCACGATTGTCAAAAGATGACGATCGGGATTGATGCGGGTCATCAGGATACGCATGGCCGCCGTCGTAGCACACAATTTTTCCAGCGCACATGCGGTGTGGCCATTGCAATCAACATAAACCTGTGCTGGAGTCTGGGATCATGAGCGAAACAAAAGCGGGCGGGGCGGACATGGGTGACGCGAAGCGGAAGTCCATTCCCAAGGTGCATTTTTCGTTTCTATCCGCCATTCGAGCGCTCTCGGATCCGCTGGGGATGGTCGCCGATGCGATGCGCGAAAATGGGGAAACCCTCGAAGTCAACGGGCCGTCGGGGCCGATGGTCATGACCGGGGATCCGGAGGCGGTTCGAGCGATTTTTACGGCGGACCACGATCAATTCGGTATTCCCTTCCAAAAGCAGCTCGGCCCGTTTTTCGGTGAATCGTCGCTCATCATGACGCCGGGATTGCGTCACAAGCAGGATCGCAAGCTTCTTGCTCCGCCGTTTCACGGGGCGCGCATGCGTGCGTACGGTAAAACCATTATCCAGATCGCCCTTCACGAGGCCGAGAAACTCATTCGAGGAAAAACCTTTCACATGCTGGATTTGACCCAAGCCATTACGCTCGAAGTCATTCTCCGAGCGGTGTTTGGCGTGGACGATGATGCTCAACGGGAACGATTTCGCGAAGCCGTCGTGGAATTGGCCGGGGCGATGGCGTCGCCTCTCATTACCGTGTTCGAATTCACGCGCAAAGAATTCGGTGGATTCGGGCCATGGGCGCGTTTTCGTCGCGCCGCGGATGCGCTCGATGTGCTCGTGTACGAAGAAATGAAAAAGCGGCGGGATCACACCGCCGGCCGCGAAGACATTTTGAGCCTGATGCTCGATGCGCGTTATGACGATGGTGAAGGCATGACCGAAAAGGAGCTTCGCGATCAATTGCATCTTTTGCTGTTTGCAGGGCACGATACGACGTCGACGGCATTGGCATGGGCATTTTATTGGACGTGCCGACAACCGATCGAACGAGACAAACTCATGGCCGAAGTCGACGCCTTGGGTGATTCTCCCGAGCCCGAGGCGATTGTGGCTTCGCCTTACATCGAGGCGTTTTGCAATGAAACGTTGCGTATCCATCCCGTCGCGCCAAACGTTGCTCGACACCTGCAAAAACCATTCGATTTGCTGGGAAATACCGTTCCCGAGGGCTCCGTGCTGGCGGCATCCATCATGATGCTCCACCAAAACGAAAAACTCTATCCGGAACCCACCAAATTCAGGCCCGAACGATTCCTCGAACGCAAGTTTTCCCCTTACGAATTCATAGCGTTCGGCGGCGGGCCGCGACGCTGCATCGGGGCCGCGTTCGCCCTTTACGAGATGAAAATTGCGCTCGTTACCTTGTTGCGTCGTTACAATTTCCGCCTCGCCAAAGATGCGCCCGTGAATTACGTGCAACGAGGGCTGACGATGGGACCCAAAGGCGGGATCGAAATGGTCATGGAAGGCAAACGCTGAACAGCGTCGTCATTTCGTCGAAAATTGTCCTTGCAATTTTTCCCGGACGTGGGCAATCGTTTCGCCCATGCATTTTCGTCGAGCCTTCGCGTCCGTCGTTTCCGTCGTTCTTTTGAGCGTCGCGACGCCGGCGTTCGCCGCGCCTGCCAAAAAAGAAGCTCCCGCTTCCGTTGCGAAAGCGGAAGTGCCGCCGGAAGCGGCGAAGCTCATCGATGAAGCGATTGTCAAAGGCCAAGCGCAGAAGTTCCCCGATGCCATTGATTTGCTGACGCAGGCGTTGGCCATTTTGGAAAAAAAGCTGGGCAAAGACCATTACCTGCTCGGCAATACGTTGAACCTGTTGGCGCAAATCGAAACGGTACAAAGGAATTTCGACGTCGCGGAAAAACACGCCGAACGGTCGATTGCGATTCTAAAAAAGGACGTCAATGCCGATCCCTTGCGCCTCGGTCACGCTTTGATTCGTCGCGCCGAATTATATCGCGAACGCGGCAAACGTGATGAAGAAATTGAATTGCGTCGGTTGACGATCGGTCTTTTCGGAAAAGCATTCGGTCCGGAAGGCATCGATGCCATGGCCGAAATCTTGGGTTTGGCCCGAGCGTACCAGTATTGGGGGATGTATCCCGAAGCCAAGGCGCAATACGAACAATGGATTGCCGTCATCGAAAAGCGATTCGGTGCATCCGAACCGGTGCTCATCGATATTTTGGTGGAAGAAGCCCTCGGCGAAGTCTTGGCCGGTCATCTGACCGAAGCTCAGGCTCTTTATGATCGCGCGCAAAAAATTGCAACCAAAAATGGCATCACGGGGGACAAGGAGCTTGCCGGTTTACTTACGGGTCAGGCCGAGATTCATTACCAACGCGGCGAGTATGTGCAGGCTGAAGCCCTGTATGCCCGCGTCGTTGCGGTCTACGAGCAAAACAAGAATACGCGGCGCGATACGCTGGCCATTGTTCTCGGTAACTTGGGTGCGGTTCGCCTGGATCTGGGGCGTATTGATGATGGATTGCTTTATTTGCGAAAAGCGTTGGAAGTCCAGGAAGCGCACTTCGGGACCAATGATCCCATCTTGACGACGGCGTTGAACAATCTCGGCGAAGCGTATTTGAGAATCGACCGTCTGGACGAAGCGATCCCATACCTCGAACGCGCGCTCGTGTTGCGCGAGAAAGAGCTCGGACCGGAGCATCCAAAGCTCGTCACGCCGCTCGTCAATTTGGGGGCCGCTCGTCTCGATACGGGCAAAATTGCGGACGCCGAGAAGTTTTTCCGGCGCGCCCAAGCCATTCAAGAAAAAACCGTCGGACCGGACCATCCGCTGATGTTCCAAATTCATCAAGCGATGGGAATCCTGGAGCAAAGGCGCAATAACTGGGCGCAGGCGGAGGAGCGGCACAACAAGGCTGTCGTGGTGCTCGAAAAAGCGTTTGGCAAGATGCACCCGGACATCGTGGCTCCATTGAAGAGTTTGGCGGTGATCTTGACGCGGCGCAAAGATCTGGACGGCGCGAGAAAGACGTTGGAACGAGCAGGCGACATCGGGGAAAAACACACGTCGCTGCTGATGGCCGTAGGCACGGAAAACCAAAAGATTGCCTGGCTTGAAACAACCGCATCGTTGTGGTCGATGGTGGTGGAGCATCACCTGCGTCGAGAACCCACGAATCCCGCGGCTGCGCGTATGGCACTCGAGTTCACCTGGCGGCGTAAAGGTCGGGCGCTCGATGCGGTGACGTCGAATATGGCTTATGCGCGTCGATTGTCAGGGGAAAAGAAAGCCGCATTTGATAAGCTTCGAGCTTCGCAACAAGCGCTGGCAAATATCTCGGTGAGGGGGATTCCGGCGGGGGAAGATCCATCTAAATGGGTTGTCCAAGTGGAACGACTTACGAAGGAAATCGAGGAGCAGCAGGATTTCGTGAATACGCAGATTCCGGAACAAAAGCTGGCTTCGACCCCGGCGACTGTTCCGGCGATGCAGGCGATGTTGACCAAAGATGCCGCGTACGTCGAAATCATCAAACATTCGCTCGGCTGGCTCAATTTGCCGGGGGAACAATCCCGAGCGCAATATACGGCGTATATTCTCCGGTCCGAAGGTGAACCGAAAGCCGTCGCTTTGGGCGACGTGGCGGAGATCAATGCGGCTGTGGCGCATTTGCGCGAGGCGCTCGCGGAGCCGGCCCGAAATGATGTGCAAAGTTTGTCCAAGGCATTGGAAGCGCTGGTCATGCGCCCGCTTCGGGAGCATTTGAGTGGCATTCGTCAATTGATCATCGCGCCCGATGGAGCGCTCAATTTCATTCCGTTCGAAGCGCTGATGGACGAGCAGGGGCATTATTGGATCGAAAACCTCTCGATATCGTACGTCACGAGCGGTCGGGACGTGTTTCGTTGGCCGTTGAAATCCCCCAGTCGCTCGGGGCCGATGATCGTGGCCAACCCCGATTTCGGCGCCATTCAACGTTCGCCGACGAAATCCGGTAATGAGCGCAGTGTGGACCGGATCGGAGTATCTCGTCTCGGGTTTTTGCCATTGCCGGGAACTGCGCAAGAAGGTGAAGCGATTGCCAAGCAATTTCGCGGCGCTTCGCTGCACACCGAAAAGAAAGCCAATAAATCGGTATTGATGTCCGTGGCCGGGCCCAAGGTCTTGCACATTGCCACGCATGGGTTCTTCTTGGACGAATCCGCCCCGGAGGAAGTCGAAGGAACGCGAGGATTTACGATTGAAGCGGAAACTCCGCCGTCCGAGGAACGAGCCGGCACCCAGCCGCCTCCTCCTCGAGTATCGCCTATGTTGAGGTCGGGCATGGCGTTGTCGGGCGCCAATGAACGGGGACAAACTCGAGGTGACGGTATTCTCACGGCGTTCGAAGCCTCGGGGCTCGATTTGGACGGCACGAAGCTCGTGGTGCTCAGCGCGTGCGAAACGGGGCTTGGCAAGATGACGCAAAGCGACGGTGTCATGGGATTGCGTCGAGCGTTTGTCTTGGCCGGTGCGGAAACGACGGTCATGAGTTTGTGGAAAGTCGACGATGAAGCAACGCGGGACATGATGATCGGTTATTATCGGCGTCTCGAAGCGGGCGGTGGACGTAGTGAATCCTTGCGGGAAGTGCGATTGCAAATGATGCACGCCAAAGCGACGTCGCACCCATTTTATTGGGCGAGTTTCATTGTTTCCGGCAATCCCACGCGCCTTGATGGAACGGCGGTGACGGTGCCCGCGGTTGCTCCTAGTGCGCGCGGGTGCGCGTGTATCACGGCGGGGGACGTTGCGTCGAGCAATGTGCCGGGCGCGTGGATTCTTTTCGTCATGGCGGGCGGCGCCAAATTGGTTCGTCGGAGGCGTTTGTCATGATGACCGAGCCGATGGGAAAACCCGCCGACGGAAGCACGAAGCGGCTCGTCGAGTTATGCATCGGTTATTTCGTATTTTACGTCATCACAGGGATGGTCGTGAAATACTTTCAGGGTTCCCGGGCGCAGGGTTTTCCCGGGATGAACGATTTCGAGTATCTTGCTTACAGTACGCTGGGCGCGAATTTGACTTGCCTCACGATCGTGCTTTTCAAGCGTTGGTTCCATTTGCATTCCGTCGATTTCGTGACGATCGCCGGGCGCTCGATTCCCCGTGAATACTTGTACATCATTCCTTCGGGCATTTGCACGGCGGTGGTCATTCCGGCGACGACGCTGATGTATTCGTTGCCCATTTCGGTCATGGTGGCGATGGTCATCATGCGGGGCAGCGTGATTGTGATCAGTCGGCTCGTGGACGCGATTCAGGTGCGCCAAGGCATTTTGAAGCGCAAAGTGTACGGCCAAGAAAACATTGCGGTGGTTTTTGCGTTGCTCGCGGTGGGCGTGCATTTGTTTTGGGACGATCATGGCGTCGGATTCGACTTTTTGGATTCGACGCCGGCGTTGGTGATTCTGGGATCGTACATCGTCGCGTATTCGATTCGTATTTACATCATGAATTATTACAAGAACACGCGGCATCATCATATATCCGGTCAAAACGAGATGTTTTTCGGGGTTGAACAGATTTCGGCCAGCGTGACGATGATCGCGCTCACCCTCTTTTTTCTCCAGGCTCCGCATTGGTTCCATTGGTCTGCGCCGCAATTGACGAAATTTCACGCCGCCGTCGAATCGCCTCATCCGGGGTGGTGGGTCGCGGCTTTGGCGAGTATCTCATTCGGTATCGTCGCGTTTTTCTCCGTGTTCATTTTCATGTTTCACGGTCGGACGGCGACTTTTGCAGGTCTGGTGAATCGATTGACTTCGCTCGTTGCCGGAACGACGGCGACGCTCCTGTTTTCCCTTCTTTTCGGGGGCAAACTTCCGAGTTGGGCGGATTGGATTTCTCTCGGATTGATTTTTGTCTCCGTCGGCTTTTTGACCATTGCCGAACGGCGTCGAACGAATGAAATGACCGCAATGCATGGTTGATTGTTGCCGTTCCAATCGGCCGTGCACATCGTTGGTTTGGCACGAAAGACGAAAATAGTCCTCGCGTATTTCCGACCCTGGTTTAAGATGTCCGGTACGCCATGAAACTCTCCGCCCGATCTCTCGCGCCCGGGTTCTTGATTGCATCTCCGCCCCTGGGAGATCCCAACTTCGATCGAACCGTCGTGTTGCTCGCGGTTCATGGCAAAGAAGGCGCTCTTGGATTCGTGATCAATCGTGTCGCCCCGGTATCTCTCGGCGAAGTCTTCAAACTTGCCGGTTATGGCGAATCCGACAATCCCGACAAAGGCGTCGTGTATATCGGCGGCCCCGTTTCTCGCTCGACGGGATGGATTTTGTGCGTCGACCCGGACCTCGATCCCAATGAAGAAGGCGTTTTGGCTATCGATGACCGATTACGCATTACTTCGCGCCGGACGGCATTCGATACATTCGTGCTGGATCGGCGAAGTCATCCGCTCGAACCGGATCCCAAAAAGCGAACCGTGATTCTGGGTTACAGCGGCTGGGGCCCCGGGCAACTCGAACGAGAAATCAGCGCCGGAGCTTGGCTGCCAACGCCGCTCGATGAGGGAGTCGTTTTCGAGGCCGACGTGGACAAACGTTGGGAACGCGCTTATGCGCTCCACGGCCTCACGCCCGCCGTCATGATGACCATGCGCGGCGGCGGTTCGGCGTGACGTACTGAATGTCCCGGACAAACTAGCGTTTGCTGCCGGCTCGTTGGAATCGGCGATCGTGCCAGCGCAACATTTCGAGCGTGCCGACTTCTCGGAGCCACGGCTGATCGTGCGGGCCCGGTAACACGATCGTTTCGTGCGTGACCCGGCGCGTTGTCAGTTCCGCGGCGAGCGCTTCGTTTGCTTCGCGAAAAGGATCCGCGGAACTCGTTTCGATGTGGATGGAGCGAGGTCCGTGGTCTTGGATGAGTTTGGCGAGACGATCGGCATAAGGGGCGGCGCGATGCGCGCCGATGGCGGCTTGAACGGTGCCGAGAGCACCAAACGCCAAAGGTTTGCGAAGAAAAACTTCGATCGCGACAAACCCTCCCAAGGAACAGCCGTCGATGGCGATGCGTGTCGAATCCGTCGTGACGGCCGCTTCACGTCGAGCCGCGGGGATGACGACGTCCGTGATCCAGTCGGCGTAACCATCGAGCGCTGTCTTGAGGTTCGGAGCGCGGTTGACGTTGGGCGTGTAGGGGCAGGCGATGACAAACCCGTTGAACGGTGACGCGGCAAGGTCCGCATTGACCGCGCGCAGGTGATCTTCGGTCAAATCACCGCGTTTGGAAGTACGAACCACGGGCGCATGTACGAGGCGACTGATGCTCGATGCGAGGCCATATCGTTCGAGCCATGCGAAGGCACCCAGGCGTTGATCGCCGGTTTCGCCGAGCCCATGCAGCAGAACGAGCAACGAAAGGTTGGAGCTCGGAAGAATTTTTTGCGGAATGACAAGGGTCATCCGTTGTCCGAGCGATCGATCTCCCGCGAGCGCGATATCCCGCACGTCGACATCGGGCGCCGTGAAGGCATCTGCGTGCGCGATGCGTGTGTCGAGAGCCGCAACGCCGGCGGCGACAGCACGAAGAAAGGTGCGACGTGTCGCGCGCATCTGACGAAAGGTAACCGATGTTCAGCGTGCACGACCAGTGCTCGACGTCGTGTGTATGTGTTCAGCATTGTTCAGCGACGTTTGCTGATTTCGAAAGCGTCGATGAAGAGGAGGATCGAGCCGACACGATCCTTGATACGTTGTGGCCCGCGCCGTTTCTCCCCCGGCTGCTCGGACAAGAGACATGCAGGAATCGAATACCGGACGTGCCTTGCCGCAACTGGACACCGTCGCTTCGGCCCTCGAGCAAACCCTCGAAAATGAGCCTGCGCTGTTGGATTTGATGGTCCAAGCGCTATCGAAAGGAGCGAGCCCCGCAGATTTGTGGGAGCAGCTTCATGCGAACGCACAACGTGATGGACGTGTGGCCGAATTGGCTGCCGCGTACGACACCGTTTGTCGCGACCGTAAGGTTCGTCTGCTCCAACCCGCCGCGCAAATCGAGCTGCTCGTCAATGGAGCGAGCTTCATTTGCGACATCGCGGGTGATGGCGCAACGGCCCAACCGCACCTCGAACGCATCATGCAGTTGTCGCCGGGCAACGTGGATGCCTTCCAGCGTCTCGAGACGATCTTACGCGAGCGTGAAGACTGGGTGAAGCTCGCCGAGCTGTACATGTCGATGGCGTCGCATCGCCAGGACAAACAGGAGCAGCTCGCGTTCATGCGTGCCGCCGTCCAGATTTATGGCGCGCTTCCGGGCGAAGAGGAGAAAGCGTTCAAGCTCCATCAGCAGATCCTGCGGGTCGATCCGACCGACGCCGACAGTCGTACGGCGATGACGGAACGGCTCACGGCGGCCGGGCGTTTGTCCGACGTCGCCAAGCTCTTCGAAGCGGCGATCGCAGCCGATCCGCCCGCACCCGAAGAAGAGGTTCTGGCGCTGCGAGAACAAGCCTTCGTGCTGTTTGTGGATCGCCTTCACGAGCTCGAGAAGGCGATGCCGCATGCGGAAGAGGTGCTCAAGAAAAACCCCGACAGCGAATTGGCGTGGCGGGCGTGTGAGCAACTTCTGACGCACAAGACGTTGGCTGCACGTGCGGCGGCGGCGATCGAGAGTGTGTACATGTCGCGCGAGCAGTTCGAAGACGCCGCGCGCATGTTGACGATTCAGATCGACAGCGTTCGTGGTCCGCGTCGGCTCGAAGCGCAGAAGCGTTTGGCGTGGTTGCAATACGACAAACTCGGCGATCTGCCTGCGGCCTTCACCTTGCACGAAGGCATTTTGACGGTCGATCCCAACGATGACGAAGTGCGTACGCGTTATCGAAGCATCGGCGCCGTGCTCGATCGTCGTTTGGACGTTACGCGCGTGCTCACGCGAGCTTCGACCAGCGCGAAGGATCCGCTCGTTCGCGCGAAGATCTCAGCCGACCTGGGCGAATTGTTCCTCGAGACGGGAGACACGAAGCGCGCTCGAGCGTCGTTGCAGAGCGCCGTTGACGCGGGTTTGTCGGATGAAGCGGGCGTACGCGCTGCTCGGGCGTTGGCCGATCTGTGCGAACAAGCGTCGGACTGGAACGCGCTCGCGACTGTCCTGGAAAAACTCAGCGAGATCGATCCCGATGCTGAATCGCGCGCGAACGTCGCCCATCGTTTGGCACAACTTTGCGAATCGCACCTGAACAACACGACCGGAGCGATTGCCGCCTATCGCAAACTGATTGGTTCGTCTCTTGAAACCGAAGCTTTGCCGGCGCTCGAACGTCTGTACGAAGTGACCAAGGACGAAGTTTCCTTGTGCGATGTGCTCGAACGTCGTGCCCTGCATGAGAAGGACGCCGATGCGGCCAAGCAGCTCGCCTTCCGCGCCGCCGATTTGCGTGCTGCACGTTCGAGTGATCTTGGTGCGGTTCTCGATGGCTGGCGTCGGTTCCTCGAGACGTACGGTCCGTCGCGCGACATCCACGCCCGCATTCTTCCGCTGCTCGAACGCGAAGGCCGATTCGAAGAGTTGTCCAAAACGCTCGATGCCGAAGCTGGTTTGACCGCGCCGGAAGAACGCATCCCCGTCCTCGCCAAACTTGCTCAGGTTCGTCAAGAGAAACTCAACGATCTCGCCGGAGCGATCGATGCGTATCGTCAAGCGCTCGATTTGGATCGTTCGGACGATGCGTGTCGCAAGGCAGTCGAACATCTGTTGCGCACGGGTGATCAACGTATTGCCGCGGCAAACGTGCTGGAGCCGATTTATCGGCTTGAAGGAGCATTCACGGGATTGCTCGAAGTTCTGGAGACGCGTGCCGAGCTGGCCGAAGAAGCCATGACCAAACTGGCTGCGCTTCGCGAAGGCACGGAGATCGCCGACCAGCAATTGAACGAACCGACGCGCGCGTTGAAGAACGCCGGTCAAGGTTTGCGTGTTGCCGTCGCCGGTGCTGCGGATGAAGTGCCCGAATGGCTCGCATCCGTGCAACGTTTGGCCGGGTCGGACGCACTCGCGTTGGCCAATATTTTGGTGCAGGCCCTCGGTGATCGGCAGGTGGATCATCCGGCGCTCGCCGAGCTTGCTCGCGCAACGGGCGAAGCTTTGACGTCGCATGGTGATTACGGCGGAGCCCTCATGGTGCTGCGTCGTGCGCTGGCGTTCGAGCCTTCGTCGGCCGATTTGCTCGCGCGAATTGACGGTTTGCTCGAGCAACACGGCACGCCGCAAGAGCGCTTGGACTTGCATCGCACGGCACTTGCCGCGACGAAGGAACCGGAACGTCGACGCGAGTTGTTCCACACGATCGGGGCCATTCAGCGCCACGGTTTGAACGATTTGGTGGGTGCGGCCGCGACCTACAAACGAGCGCTCGAAGAAGATCCGAACGATCGCGCCGCGTACGACGCGGGTCTCGATGTTCTCGAAGCTTCGCAAGATTTCGAGGGGCTTTACTCAGCGCTCGTGGGTGGTGCGGAGCGAGAGGCCGATGCGAAAGAGCGACAGAAGATCGTTCTGCGCATGGCGAACCTTTCCGCGGATCGCGATTGGATCGATCGAGCTCGTCAGCACTACCGGAGCTTGCTCGATGAACGCGCGGATTTGTCCGAAGAAACCCTCGACAAGATTGCGGGTTTGAGCCGAAAAACCGCGGACAACGAACTTTATCGCGTGCTCCTCGAGCGACGGATCGAGATCGCCGAAGGGCCGTTGGCGATTGCGCAATGGCTCGAGCGTCTCGCCGAACTTCGTGCGGATGCATTTGGTGACGCGGCAGGAGCCATCGCGGATTGTTTGCGTGCCGGTGATCTCGCCGAGAACGCAGGTGATGACGCTTTGGCGGAGCGCCTTTTCGAGCGGGTCGTGGCGCTCGAGACGGAGCATCGTGAAGCGGCCGCTCGGCTCGTTGCGATCTATCGACGTTTGGAGCAGTGGACGAAGCTGCCGAGCGTCTACGACATCTTGTGTCGCACGGCTGCGGACGCGACCGAGCGTGCGGACAAACTCCTCGAATTCGAGGATGCCGCCATTCGCGCCGGCGTGACGATGCATTACGTCTCGGCGATCGATAGTTTGTCCGAGCAGGCCGAGGCGCTCGATGCCGATCGTCGTGATGCTTTGGAAGTCGCTCGGACGCGGGTCCTTTCCGCAGATCCGGAACGACAAGACGAAGCGGCTTCGGCGTATCGACAGATGATCGAGCGACGGAGCAATCCGTGGACAGCCGTCGAAGCGTTCGAGCAATTCCTCGATCGCAGTGAGCTCATTCCCGCGCGACTCGAAGATCGTCGCTGGGTGCTTCGTTTCCGTATGGCTCATGCGGAAGGCGAACGCCGCGTCGAGGCGCTGTTGGCGTGGGCGTCGGCTGAAGAGCACGTGTTCAAGGACGCAGCTGCCGCGGACAAACTTTACGGCGAAGTGCTCGAGCTGGACGCGACGAACAACGCGGCCCTCGAAGCACGAAGCCGTATCTTGTTGGACTTGGGCGACGTGGAAGGCGCTGCCGCCATGGTCGCGCGACGTCGCGATTTGCGCCAAGGCACTGAGCGAACGGCCCTCGAACTCGAGCTGTCGCAACTGTTGCTCGAACGTTTGGGTCGCGTCGACGAAGCGCTCTCCGCCGTCGAGCCGGTTTTGGAAGCCGAACCCGGTAACGATGGCGCGCTGACGCTTCTTGCGCGGGCGTTGGGTCGCGCGGATTCACGTCGTCGTGCGGCGGAGATGCTCGAACGTGCGTGCGATGCGTGCGGCGATGAAGCGATCTCGGCACGCATTCTCAAGCTGCTCATCGCCACGCCGGCCGATGCGAGCGACTTGGCGGATTTGCGTCCGGGGTGGTTCACCCGGCTGCTCGATCGACCCGGTGCAGCGCCTGAAATTGCGCTCGATCTTGCGCTCCGAGCGATCGACGAACTCACGTACGACGCAACGTTGTGGGAACGTGCGGAACAACTTGGACGTGACGCGGACAAACCCGATCTTGTCGCGGAGATGTACCGCAAGAAGCTCGAGTCCGACGCGGTTCATTCGTTGCCGCCCGAGCACACGGATGACTTGGGACGTCGCGCGGTCGACTACCACGAAGAGTTTTTCTTTGACGATCAAGACACCGTCATGAAGCTCTTGCGTCGCGTCGTCGACGTTGCGCCCGATGCCTTCTGGGCCTTCGAGCGATTGAAGCTCGCGTACAACCAGAACGAGCGTTGGGACGATTTGTTCTCGCTCTACGACCAGGCGATTTTGCGCACGGACGACAAGTTCACGCGCATCGAGTACCTGGAAGACGCGGCCGAGTCCGCGAAGGATTTGGCTGGAAATCCCGACAAAGCCGTTTCGTACTTGGAACAGCTCCTGCCGCTCAAGCCCAAGGACAAGAAGGTCCGTTTGTCCCTCGAGCGTCTCTACGAACGTTTGTCGCGGCACCGACCGCTCATCGATCTGTTGTCACAAGAGCTCGATTCGTTGGATGTCGAGTCGGCACAAAAGCTGCGAGCACGCATTGCGGCGTTGTGGATCGATGGCGTGGGTGATTCGGATTCTGCGTACGCCGTGATCGCCGACATGCTTGGAATCGATCCGGTGCGTCACGAAGCGGTTGGTCTTCTCGAACGCATCTTGCTTGTGACGAGTGCAGGCGTGGTGGATCCGCTGGCCAATCCGCCTGCGGAATCGTCGGAAACGACGGCACGTCAACGAGCGGCCGCATCGCTCGAAACGCGTTACCGCCGCGATGAAAGCCACAAGGATTTGGCGCGGGTGCTCGGTGTGCGTCTCGAAAGCGCAGCCGATGCCGAAGGACGAGGAAAACTCCTCCGCGAGATCGTTCATCTGCACGCGGAAGTGCTTGGGGATCCCGCTTCGGCCTTGGAGAACCTCGCCGCGCTCGTGGCGCTCGAACCTGGCGAAGCGGCGCATCGCGCGGAACTCGATCGTTTGGCCGCGAAGGTTGGTCGCGACGATCGTTTGGCCGAGGTGCTCGTTACCGTCGCATCCGTCGTGCCCGGACCGCTCAAGATCGAACTGCTCACGCATGCGTCGACGATCTTCGTGGATCGTCTCGGCGACCGCGGTCGAGCGATCGAGATTGGTCGCTCCATTCTTGCGTTGCACGAGGAGCATCCCGATTTGGTGATTGCTCCGGCCCGTACGTTGGAAAAACTCTTGGCGCTCGAAGCACGTTCCGGCGAACGCTGCGATGTTCTCGAACGTTTGGCGGAACTCGAGAAGGAGTCGGATCCGACGGCGCGTCGTTTGGATTTGCTCGAAGCCGCGCGTTTGGCGTCGGCGGATCTCGAGGACAAACCCCGCGCGATCAATGACTACCGAGCAACGCTTGCAGACCAACCGCGCGACGTGGAAGCGTTGACGGGTTTGGCCGCGGACCTCGAGTTCGAACGACGTTTTGCCGAGCTCGCGGAAGCGCTCGAACAACGAGCGGCGTTGACGGAAGGCGACAGCGCGCGAAGCGATCTCGTGCGTGTGGCTGTCCTTTGCGATCAAGAACTCGGTGACGTCGCTCGTGCCGTGACGGTCTGGGAGCACGTGCGCAGCAGGTTTGGCGCGGACGACGAGAGTTGCGATGCGCTCGCGGTGCTTTTGACGAAAGCCTCGCGATGGACGGACCTCGTCACGTTGTACGAAGCGAGCGCGAAGATCGCCGACGAAGCCGGTACGACCGCACGAGCTGCGGATCTGTATCGACGTCTCGGTGATGCCCAGCGTGATCGTACGGCGCAATGGCTCGAAGCCGTGGCGAGTTACGAGTCGGCGATTCGGCTTGGAGATGTCGGTGGCAAAGCGGCGCTCGGTGGACTCGAGACGTTGCTTTCGCTCATCGAGCTCGACGACGCAGAACGACGGCCGGTTCTTTCGAGTGCGGTGCGCGTTCTCGCGACGACGTATGCGGCATCCGGCGATTGGCAAAGCACCATCGCGTTGCTCGAACAGCGTTTGGCAGCGTCAAACTCTGTGGACGAACGCACGAGCATCCTGACGGAGACCGCATCGCTGTACGAGCATCGTCAGGGCGATCAAGCCTTGGCGTTCGGAGCGATTTGGCGAGCGTTTGCCGAAGCGAAAACGGCTGAGCTTGCGGCGGAAATTCTGCGTCTCGCGCAAGCGGCGGATCGCTGGTCCGACGTTGCCGAATCGTTCCCCGGCGTCGAAGCCGAAGGTGGCGTGCCCGGGCTCGTGGCGCGGGACATTTGGTGGAACTTGGCCTTGTGGCATCGCGATCGTCGCGACGATGAACGCTCGGCGGAGCTGGCCATCGAACGGGCGCTCGGTTACGACGCGACAAACCGTGAGATGCTCACGGCCCTTGTCGAGATTCGCCGCCATGCGCCTGGACGATCGCTCGTCGATGCGCTCTTGCGCTTGAGCGATGTTTCGGACGAACCCTTGCCGCTGCATCGCGAAGCGGTCGTCACGGCCATCGACAACGTCGGCGATTCAGCGCTGGCGAAGACGATTGCCGAAGCGATGCTCGACAAAGCAAAGACGCGTTGGGCCAACGAAGGTTCGGATGCGTCGAGTTTGCCCGCGACGAGTGCTTCTTGGGCGATCGATGTTCTCGTGAAGATCTATCGCGAAGAGGGCAATACGGCGCGTGTCGTCGAGTTGTGCCTCGATGGCGCGAAGCTTCCGTTCGAGACGCCGCATCGTCGAGCGTTGCGCCTTGCCGCAGCGGAGATTTCGGAGCCTTCACCGGCGATCACGATTTACGAAGAGTTGTTCGGGGAAAACCCGACCGATGGACTCGTGGGTGATCGTCTTGACGCACTCTACCGTTCCGAAGCTCGAGCGGCGGATCTGTTGGCCTTGCGCGAGAAGCAAATCTCGGTGGCCGCGGACTCGGCGTCGCGTGTCGATTTGCGCGTCGATTTGGCGCTCTTGTTGACCCAAGCCGACGAGATCGATCGGGCCATCGCGACGCTCCGGAAAAACCTCGAAGAGAGCCCGTTGCACGGACCGTCCGTGGACAAACTCGCGGAGCTCTTCGAAGGACGCGGCGATTTCACGGCGCTTACGTCGTTGTGGGAGGACCAAGCCGCACGGCGCGAAGCGAATCGAGACACGACGCTTGCCGCCGAGTTGTGGCGACGCGCAGCCATCATCTCGGAAACCAAAGTGGGCGATGTGGCTCGGGCGACGTCCGATTATCGGCGCGCCGCTCGGTTCCGAGACCTCGCGTCACTCGATGCTCTCGCGCGATTGTTCACCGCGCGTGGTGATCATCCCTCCGCGGCCGAAGTGCTCGAGATCATCTGCACCGACTCGCCGCTCGACTCCGCGCCGCATCCGGTGCTGCGTTTGGCCGAGTCGTACATCTCCGCGGGCGAACCCGCGATGGCGCGTCAGCGACTCGAAGAAGCCTTGCAAAAAATCACGGATACCGCGCCGGTTCGGGCCCGTTTGTCCGTGCTCTATCGCGAGGCGGAAGCGTGGGGACCGCTTGCGGAACTCACCGCGGTCGAAGCGCACCACACGGAGAACGTCGCGCAACGGACGAAGCTGCTCCGTGAAGCGGCGGATCTGCACGTCACGAAGCGCAACGATCCGCAGTCCGCCGTTCCGCTTCTCGAACAAGCCGCCGCACTCACGCCGGACGATCGCGCCATCAAGCTCACGCTGTGCGATGCCTTGAGCGCAGCGGGACGCATTGAAGAGGCGTCGGCCGTTCTGCGCCAAATCATCGACGCGTACGGAGCTCGTCGTCCGAAGGATCGCGCCGTCGTGCACCACTACCTGGCGCGCGTGTATCTCGCTTCGGGCGATCGCTCGAGCGCCCTGTCGGAACTCGACGTGGCGTTGAAGATTGACCCGACGCACCCCGAAATCCTGCTGGCAGTGGCGCGTTTGTCCTTCGACGAAGGTCAATACGATCGTTCGCAACGCACGTATCGCTCGCTGCTCATGATGGTTCGTCGCTTGCGTGATGAACAATCGAGCCCGGCCGTGACGCGCACGGAAGTTCTGCATGCTCTCGCCGAAATTGCAGAAAAGCAGGGCGAACACGAACGCGCTGTCGAACACATCGAATCGGCCTTCGAAGCGGCTCGTGAAAACGCCGAGGAATGCGATCGACTCGCCAAGGCGCTTCGCGGCAAATCCAGCCACAAGCACCTCGCTCGCGCGCTCGAGCTGCGCATGGAGATTTCGGGCAGCGAGGTTCCGCTCGGAGCGATTTCCGAACTTGCGGCGCTGTACGAACAGCACCTCGACAAACCCGCCGGAGCCTTGGATTTGTGGCTCAAGACGATCGAGCTTCGTCCGACGTTGGCCGATGCTCACCGTTCCGCGGTGGCGCTCGCGCGACGTCAGGGCGTGGTCGACCGTTACCTCGGAACACTTCGCCGGCTGATTGATTCGACCACCAACGATCCGCCGCTCATCGACCTGTTGTTGCATCTCGGTCGAGCGTTGGCCGACGGCCCGGATGCCGAACAAGCCGACGCGATTTTCGCGCGGGCCGAAGAGCTGTTGCTCAAGCGCCCGGGTGATCGTCGCATTCACGAAGTGTGGCGTGCGCTCGAAGGCTCATGCGCACGTCGCGGTGATCGTGCGGGACAAATCTCCATCTTGGAAAAACGCATCCAAGCCGCGGCGGAAAGTGCACCTCCCGCCGACGTTGCCGATGGTCTGTATCGCCTCGCCGAACTCGTGCTTGGCGACGCGGAGCATACGGAGCGAGCGATCGATGCACTCGAACGAGCGCTTGGTTTGGATCCTCAACCGGACCGAGCCGAAGCGATTTTCCGACGAGGTTTTGAACAAGGCGTATCGGATGTTCGTCTTGTCGAACTCTTCGAAAAGTTCGCGCGAGAGCATGATCGTCCGCGAGCGCTCGTGGATGCGTTGTTGTTGTTGGCCGGTGAGCGTGGTGTCGGTGTCTACCAAGAGGCTTATGCGACGGCCCAGAAGGTCGACGACGCTGCGTTGACGGAAAAAGTGCTGCGAAAGGCCGTGGAACGAGACGGCGAATCAGGGCTGACGACGGACGATTATTGGGCTGTCACGGCGTTGATCACACTTCGTACGGAAGCGAATGACTTCAAGGAAGTGGCTGCGCTTCAAGCTCGAGCGGCGCGTATTGCGCCTGCGGAAGCCGAACGCGGACATTTGATTGCTGCTGCAACGATCGCGAAGGACAAACTCGAAGATCTGGCCCAAGCGGCGCGGATCTACGGCGAACTCTTCGAACGAGAGCCGGCGGATCGCGAAGTTTGGGAACCGCTCGTCGAGCTTTATCGGCGTCTCGACGATGGTGCGGCGCTCGGCAAAGTGCTCGAACAACTCATCTCGCTCCTCGAAGCGGTCGAAGATCGCTCGCGCATGCGTCTCGAACTCGCCGCGCTGGCGCAGAAGGGCGAGGGCGGTGACGAGCGAGCGATCAGCGTGCTGGCGGAGTTGCTCGAAGACGACCCGACAAACGAAGCGGCTGCCGGGCAACAGGCGGCTTTGCTCGAAAAGGCCGGACGGATCGACGACTTGGCCGGCTTGATCGAACGACGCATCGACGCGGCGAAGGATCGTCAAGATTCGGCGCAGGTCATGGCGTTGTCGACGCGTTTGGCATCGCTGTTCGAACAGCAAAACGATCTTGATCGCGCTCGTAACGCGTACTTTGCGGTGCTCGATTGGGACAACGCGAACCTCGACGCTTTGCGAGCGATTGTCCGCATTTGCGAAAAACGCGGTGATCTTCCGGATCTCGCGGACGCTCTGGAAAAACTCCTGGGCGCCGAAAAGGGCGAAGCTGCGGAGGCGACGGCGCTGCGTTTGGCGGATGCACGCGGGCAACAGAACGATGATGAAGGCGTCGAAAAGGCGCTCGAATCAGGCTTGCGTGCGCATCCTGCGAGCACGGTGCTCGGTCCGAAATTGAAAGAGCGTCTCGAAGCGCGTGGCGACTTCCGCAAGCTTGCCGAGGTTCACGTATTCGAGGCGGACAACGCTCCGGATACGGCGCATCGAATCGCCGCGTTGCGCAAGGCCGCATCGATTCTTCGCGACAAGGAACAAGACCTTCGAGGTGCCATCGACGTTCTGCGTCGAGCGCTCGAAATCGATGCGAGCGATCGCGGCGTCGTGGCTGAATTCGTTGGTGCTCAAGCGGAATTGGGCGAGCACCAAGTTGCTGCTGCAACGATCGTGTCCATCGCGTCCGGGATCGACGCAACGCACGGAGTCGAGCTCATGTTGCATGCGGCGCGTGTGCTCATCGGAGTCGAGGGCGGTGGTGACGCCGCTGTCGAGCTGGTCGAGGAAGTGCGTCGTCGACAGCCGGAAGCTTGGGATCCGGTCATCGTGCTCGCCGAAGCGTACGTCGCGGCGGGACGTGTGGATGATGCTCGACCGCTTGCGGCAAACGCGGTGGCGGCGTTCGAAGGTCGTCGGTCGAAGACCTTGGCGATGGCGCATCACGCGATGGGCGCGGTCGAACGAGCTTCGGGCAACGACGCTGAAGCGCTCGCGCACTACACGAAGGCGTTCGAGGTTGACCCGACAAACATCGATTATGCGATGGAGTTGGGTCAGTACGCGGTCGATCGAGGTGAAGGCGACATCGCGGCGCGGGCTCTTCGCGTCGTCACGATGGCCAAAGCTTCGGGCTCCGGCGTGACTTCACGCCACAAGGCGCTCGCGTATTACCACCTCGGTCGACTTGCAGCGTCGCAAGGAGATCGCGGCAAAGCGCGTCTGCTCATCGACAAGTCGTTGGCAGAAGACGCGACGCTCGAAGCTGCGCGGGCGCTGGCGGCCGAACTCGCCGGCGGTTGAAGCCGGTTCTTTTCCAAGGCGAACGGTGCGTTTGTCGCCGTTCGCCGAACCCCTCCCACCTCACGACCGCAGAATTTCATCGCTTGAATCGAAGCGATCAGTGGTCATTTTCCCCGTGAAATCACAGCGTTTTTCGGGCCGTACGGTTTCGTCGAGCACGGTTTCGGCGCTTCCGTCGCGAGGGTGGAAACGAAAATTGCTGTTTCCAAGCGGGAAATCGCTTTTTTTGTGTTGGCCCGTGTGTAACGTTTGGCGAGTGGAGCGCGCGGCGAGGGGTCGCGCATCCTACGGACGTTGGAGGGATTTCAGATGGCGAGCAAGAAGAGTGCTGCTAGCGCCGGGTCGAAAAAAACTTTGAGCAAGAACGGTCTCATCCAAGAGATCGCTGAAGCTGCCGGCGAAGAGTTGAATCGCAAGCAGATCAAGAGCGTCGTTGAGGCGTTGGCCACCGTCGCGCACCGAGAATTGAAGAAGTCGGGCGTCTTTACGCTGCCCGGTTTCGCGAAGTTCCGCGTGGTGAAGAAGGCGGCGACCAAGGCTCGTCAAGGTATCAATCCGTTCACCAAGCAACCGATGACGTTTGCGGCCAAGCCGGCCAGCAAGTCGGTTCGCGCTCGTCCGATCAAGGCCATGAAAGACGCCGTCGCCTGATGATTTGAACACGGTCGGCGTCCGACAAAGACGCCGCCAAAACGAAACGGCCACGCGATTGCGTGGCCGTTCGTTTTTCGAAACCTCACTCGGAGCCCCGGATGGTCAACGAGACATCGTTTGAGGTCCAAGCGGTTTCCGATGACAAACCATCACTTCTTCTTCTTGTAGACCTGCAAGGCGATCGGACCCGTGCCCGTCTTCGCGGTCGCCGTGACTTTCGCCAAGGCCGCAATCGGCCCGGCCCACGCGTAACAGCTGCCCTTGGCGCCGATCGACGCGGACGCACCCGTCTCGGAATCCACGGCAAGCGTGGGATTCGCAGCGAGAGCGGCCAACGCCGGCGGAACAGCGCCTTGAAGGTCGAGCAACAACTTGAGCTCGACTTCCGTCACGCCCGTGCCGCCTTGCGCGAGCACCGCGTAACACATACCGGGTTCGAGCATCAGGCCGACCTGCGATGTCGCGGCCTGGCCTTCCGGCACGTTCATGCACACTTCAGCGCCTTCGGCCTTGAGACCCTTGGCTTCCGCTTCAGCGCGTCCCTTGAGCATCGTGGACAAACCCAACTGCATCACGGAGTCGCACGCCGTAGGCGCAGCAGGCGCGGGAGGCGGAGGCGGCGGAACCGGAGGCGGGGGCGGCGGCAGCGGTTGCGCCGTGGGAGTCGTCGGAGGGGGAGGCGGATCGCCGCCACAACCCAGCATCGTCGGCAGAGCCATGATGATCACGGCCGCCAGAGCGCACGTCGTCTTCTTCATTGTTTTCCTCACGTGAATCGAGGCGCGCGCGGGCCATGCGCGCGACATGCCAATGGGCGCTCATACACCCGAAACACAGTCGAAGTCACGTCTGCGGCGTGTCTGCGACGCATATTCCCGCCCCGTTCGAGTTTGCCGTTCCGGCCGTAGCCCACGAAACAACCGAGCGGGCATGTAAGATCTTCAATGGGGATCTCGTTTCGGAGGTGGGACGAAATCGGGCTTCTTGCGATAGGCTTTGCTTGCTCAACGTCCAATGAGCGGGAAAGTGGTCGGCGAGATCAACCCCAAGTGGTTTGGATCATCGACATGGCATGACTAGGAATTGCCCGACTCCCGAGGAGGTCGCTTTGTCTCGCATTACTCTCGTCACGTCCGCCTTGCTTTGCACGGCCGCACTTGCGGTTGGTTGCGAAAAGGACGCGCAGCAACAACCGCCCCAAACTGCGCAGAATCAGTACCAACAAGGGCAGTATCCCCAAGGGCAGTACCCACAAGGGCAATACCCGCAAGGTCAATATCCGCAGGGTCAGTACCCGCAAGGGCAATACCCGCAGCAACAGCCGCCTCCGGGTGGTTATCAACAACCTTACCCGCAACAACAACCCGCGCCGGGCGGCTATCAGCAACCGTATCCGCAACAGCAGCCCGCACCGGGCGGCACGCAACCGCCGCCCGCAGGCACCGCGCCCGGAGGCTTCCAACTTCCAGGCATCCCGGGTTTGCCCGCGCCCGGTGGGACAACCGCTCCGCAACAAGGTTCGTCCGGGGGTTTGGCCGCGCGTATCGACCCGAACTTCGCCGCCGCAGCAACGGGCCCGCTGATGCTCTTCGCTCAGCAACAAGCGCCCGGCATGCAACGTGAAGGCAACGTCGCCGCCGCGCAGTTTCAAGAAGGACAAACCTTGGAAGAGCCCGTCAACTTGCAACCCGGCAAGTGCTACACGGTGCTCGCCGTCGGCGCCGGTGTCGGCGAAGTCGACATTCAATTGCAGCTCACCACGCCCATGCCCGGCATGAATCCCGCGCTCGCCCAAGACTCCGGATCGGGTCAACAAGCAGCGCTCGGTGGTGGCGGCAATTGTTACAAATGGCCCTGGCCCATGGCCGGTCAAGCCAAGTACGTCATCAAAGCGACGCGTGGCGCAGGCATCGTCGCCGCTCAGCTCTACGTGAAGTGATTCGCTGAAAAGCTGAAGCATTCGGGGCGCTCGTCCGGACGAACCGGGCGGCGCCCCGAAGTCATTTGGAGCTCAAAGCAAAATGCCGGGGGCGGGGAACGCTTTGCAGAAGTCCGCGACTTCGCCGCGAATGCGGGTTTGTCGCGCTTCGTCGGTCGGATGATCCGCAACCTCGGCCATCCACGTCGCGATCTGATCCATCTCTTTCGTACCCATCCCGCGAGACGTCACGGCTGCCGTACCGAGACGAACCCCGGACGGATCCATCGGCTTGCGCGGATCGAACGGGATCGAGTTGTAGTTCGCGACGAGACCGGCGCGATCGAGCGCCTTTGCGTAGGGTTTTCCGCCCACGTTTTTCGGCGTCATGTCCACGAGCAGCAGGTGATTGTCCGTGCCTCCCGTGATGAGCCGGAAACCTCGTGATTCGAGGGCGCCGGCCAACGCGGATGCATTCGCCACGATGTTCGCCGCGTACGTCTTGAACGACGGTTGCAGCGCTTCTTTGGCGGCGACGGCGATCGCTGCGGTGGTGTGGTTGTGCGGGCCGCCTTGAAGACCCGGAAAAACCGCCCGATCGATCGCCGATGCATGCTCGGCCTTGCATAAGATCGTCGCGCCACGAGGACCACGGAACGTCTTGTGCGTCGTCATCGTCACGACGTCGGCAATCCCGATCGGCGACGCGTGCACGCCGCCCGCCACGAGACCCGCGATGTGCGCGATGTCCGCCGCGAGGATCGCTCCCACTTCATCCGCGATCGAACGAAACGCAGCGAAGTCGAGCGCTCGTGGATACGCCGTCGTGCCGCACCAAATCAGCTTCGGTCGATGGGTTTTCGCCAGCTCGCGAACTTGGTCGATGTCGATGCGATGATCGCTCTCGCGCACGCCGTACGGGACGCTGTGGAAAAACTTGCCCGTGATGCTGACGTTCCAGCCATGGGTCAAGTGACCACCCGCGGGCAAACCCAGGCCCATGATCGTCTCGCCGGGTTTGACGAACGCCATGTACACCGCGAGGTTCGCCGGGCTGCCCGAATAAGGCTGCACGTTGACGTGATCGGCTCCGAAGACCTGCTTCATGCGCCCACGCGCAAGCTCCTCGACCGGATCAACCTGCTGTTGCCCTTCGTAATACCGTTTGGCCGGATAACCTTCCGAATACTTGTTCGTCAGGACAGACCCGGTCGCTTCGAGCACTGCGCTCGAGACGTAGTTTTCACTCGCGATGAGGCGAATGGTGTCGGCTTCGGCGCGAGCTTCGCGTTGGATGAGAGCCGCAATCTCCGGATCGACCTCGGCGAGCGGTGCGTGGCCGGCAAATTTGGTTTCGGTCGACATCAGACTTCGAACTCCCCGCGGGTGAGCAGGTCGGCGACTCGCCACAAGAACGAATTGGCCTGCACGCCGTCGACGATGCGGTGATCGTAGGAAAGCGCCATGTACATGATCGGGTGGATCGCGATGACGTCTTCGCCATCGCGGGTCACGACGACGGGGCGCTTCTTGATCTCGCCCATGCGCAAGATGCCCACGTTCGGCTGCGAGATGATTGCACCACCAAACAAATTGCCCTTGAGGCCCGGGTTGCTGACGGAGAACGTCGTGCCCGCGAGGTCGTCGGCCGTGATCTTGTTTGTCCGGGCCTTGACCGCCATCGCATCGATCTGCGCCGCCAAACCTCGAAGCGAGAGTTGATCGGCATTTTTGATGCTGGGGACGAGCAATCCACCTTGCGTGTCGACCGCGACGCCCAGGTTGATGTCCTTGAGCACGACGAACGAGTTCTCGAGCACGCGGGCATTCAAGTGCGGGTACTCGCGGAGCGCGCGAATCGTTGCTGCACAAATGAATGCGAGGAACGTGAGCGGAACGCCTTCTTTCTTCAGGCGATCCTTGTGCAGGTCGCGGAGCTTCGACGTCGCATGCAGGTCAACTTCCGCAACGGTGACGACGTGCGGTGCGGTGACCTTCGAGAACACCATGTGATCCGCGGTGATTCGACGACGTCGTGAAAACGGAACGACTTCATCACCGGGACGCGGCGTGTACGCAGGAACCTTGTACGCGCCAAACCCTGCGCCGGGAACGGGCGGGACAAACCCACCGCCGGCGTTGACGAGCTGCGTGAGTTCCACGGCGGCCGTCGGGGCGGCGACGGGCACCGGAGGCGGCGCAACGGGTGCAGGCGCAACGGGCGCAGGTGCGGATGCGGGGGCAGCCGCGCGACGTACGTCGTCGTGCGTGGTTCGTCCGCGTTCACCCGTGCCTTGGACTTGCGCGAGATCCACGCCTTCTTCGCGCGCGAGTTTGCGCGTCGATGGAGAAGCCAGTGGAGCTGCGGCCGGTGCTGCGGCAGAGGCCGGCGCAGGTGCGGGGGCAGGCGCGGGCGCTGCGGGTTTGGCCGGTTCGGCTGCCGCCGTCGCGGTTTCATCGATCTGACAAATCAAGGCGCCTTTTGGAACAACCGCTCCTTCGGCTACCGCCAGCTTGACGATGCGTCCCGCTGCAGGTGCAGGCACTTCAGTGTCGGCTTTGTCGGTCGCTACATCGAGCAATGGTTGCTCGCGGGCCACGATGTCGCCTTCACGTACCCGCCACTTGGTTACGGTTCCCTCGGCCACGCTCTCGCCGAGCTGGGGCATGAGCACGTTGATCATGGAGTCGCTCCTCCGATTTTCCGCGCGGAATTGGGCTTTTGCGCGGGCGCCGCTCGTATACGCCGTGATGCCCGAGAGAGCAACGCTCGCGCGCACGTGAATGCACGCGAGCCGCGTTCGCGCTCAAAGTGCCGTGCCGGATGCGGCTTTCGCGAGCGCGCGATCGAGCGCGTAGGGGCTGTAGCCGACGAGAATCTGCCCTCGGACGTCGATGACCGGGATGCTTCCGCCGCGTTGCCCCGATTTCTCCAGCTTGTCACGCATCTCGATCGCTGCATTGCGATCTTCTTCGATATCTTTGTGCACAAACCGAATTCCTTTGGCCTTCAAATGTTCTTCGACAGCATGGCACGGCTTGCACCACGATGCGCCGTACACGATGACCGTGACATCCGAAGCCACCGGAGGGGGTTTGTCATTGCTCGGAGGTGGCCCATCGGCTGCTGAATTCGTTGCCGGCGGGGGTTTGGCCGGGCTCGCCTTCGCGAGATACGACGCTCGCCGCTTTTCGACTTCCGCTTCCCATGCGCGCCGCGACATCGTCTTCGCCGTGTACCCGCCGTCCGCACCTTTGGTCGTCAGATCCACGACGTAAAACGCATCCTTCGTTCCATCTTCGCGATCACTCACGACCACCCGCACGAGCGATCGTCCCTCCGCCGGTACACCCGTCGCCTCGAGCTCCACGTGCATGTCGCCTTTGGCGTCGATCCACGTGAGCAAAAGGTTTGGCGTGTCGTCACGAATCGTGAGCGCCGGAAGCTCCTTCGATATCGCCAGCGGCGACGTCCCGTCGTCTTCTTTCTTCTGCGAACAGCCGTTTGTAAAGACAACCGATCCAAGAATGATCAACGCAGAAAGACGTACGAATAACCGCCTCATCCCGCTCTCCCAGCTGCCTCGAAAGCCGCAACTTCTTCCCCCAGCATGGTCCATTCCGTCACGAATGCATCGACACGGCGCGTGAGCGCCTGCTCTTCCTCCGCCATTCGCGCCAGCTTCGCCCAATCGCCTCCGGGATCCTGCTTCAACGCTTCGCGCATTTTCGTCAGTTCGGCTTCACCCGTCGCAATCTCTTCCTCGAGTTCCACGATTCGCTTCTTTTTGCGCTCCATCGCTCGCGCCGCTGCTTTCGCGGCTTCGAAGGATCGCTTCTTGTCGAGAGGTGACGCTTCGGTCGCCGCATCGTTTCGAGCCACCGTCGAACCACTGCGCTTTACGCTGCGTTTTTCGGGCTCCGGCGCAGATGCTTCAGTTTCGTACGAATCGTCTTCTTCGTCCTTCGTGACTGTCCCTTTGCGCCGCAGTGTCTCCTCGTAAACGCGATATCCCACCGGAAGCACATCGATGTGTCCGTCGACGAACGACACGATGCGCGTCGTGACCGCTTCGAGAAAACGTCTGTCGTGTGAAACCAGGAGCACCGTGCCTTCGAAGCCCACGAGCGCTTCTTCGAGGATCTCCGCGGCCGGAATGTCCAAGTGATTCGTGGGTTCGTCTAGGAACAATAAGTTGCGTGGCTCTAGCAGCAGCTTCGCAAGCGCGAGGCGACTTCGTTCGCCTCCGGAGAACCCATCGACCTTGCGCAACGTGTCGTCTCCGTAGAATCGAAATCGCGCCAAGTACTGACGAGCGACGTCGATGTTCATGTCCCCACGCACGCTGCGAACTTCTTCGACCGCCGTTTTTCCCGGATCGAGCGATCCCAAATGCTGATCGAAATATCCTTCGCACAGATTCGTCCCTCGACGAACCTCACCGTCGTCTTCCGTGCTGCGTCCCGAGAGCACTCCCAAGAGTGTCGATTTGCCACACCCATTTGGGCCGATGATGCCGATGCGTTCGCCCCGACGAACCAAGAGATCCAGCCCTTCGAATAACTTTCGACCGCCTCGTTCCGCTCCCAAACCACGCGCATCCAAGACGATGTCTCCGCTCCGAGGTGCTTGGACGAATCGAAACGCGACTTTTTCAGCTCGCGCCCAAACATCTTCGGGACGTTCGATGGTCTCGAGTTTGTCGAGCATCTTGCGCCGGCTTTGCGCTTGTTTCGTCTTCTGTCCGGCAATGTTTCTCCGGATGAACTCTTCGGTCTTGGCGACAAACGACTCTTGTCTTGCGGCAAGTTCTCGCTCGCGGGCCAGGTCGGCTTCGCGCGCTTCCGAGTAGGCCGAATATGCGAGCGGATAGACGCGGAACGATCGTTGCCCAAGCTCCATCGTGATCGGGCACAGTGCGTCGAGAAAAGCGCGGTCGTGGGAGATGACGAGCATCGCACTGGACAAACCGGCCAGGTATCGTTCGAGCCACGAGATCGTTTCGATGTCGAGGTGGTTCGTCGGCTCGTCGAGCAGCACGAGATCCGGCTCGGCCGCGAGTGACGAACCCAAGTACAGTCGTCCTCGTTCACCCCCGGACAAACTCGACAAAGGACGGGCCATGTCGGCGTCTCGAAAGCCGAGATGTTCGGCCAGCATGTGGATGCGGCGTTCGAGTTCGTCTCCGCCTGCGTGGTGATAACGATCCGTAAGGACGCCGAGTTTTTCGAGCGCTGCCGGGGTTCCCGAAGCGGCGTCTCGCGTGGCCTGATCGAGCTCGTTGCGCAGCGTGTGCAGGTCTTCGAATGCGGCCAGAAATGCATCGAAGACCGTGCCTTCTTTGGGCAACTCGTGGGATTGACGAACGTACGCGACGCGTGTGTCACGACGAACCACCACGGAACCTTCGTCAGGCACGAGTTCACGCGCGACGATGCGGAGAAGTGTTGACTTTCCGGCCCCGTTTGGAGCGACGAGTGCAGCTCGTTCGCCACGCGACAATGAAAAAGTGATGTGCTCGAAGAGACGGTTTTGCCCGTACCCAAAACCGACGTCGGAGACCTGAAGGACCGTCATTTCGGCCCTTTTTAGCACGCCGCTTCGGTGGGGCGGTTCTTCCGTGCGATCGCTGCTGCGAAGGTCTCACACCCGAGCCCAACCTGGACTAGCATGCGCCCCCGATGTCAAACGCGAACCTCGAACCCATCGCGGCCTCATGGACCGAGGAGCTTGCTCGCGCTCTCCAACACCGTTCCGCTTGGTCGTACCTCGGTGCGGTCGAGATCGTGGAGCACACGGGGGCAGCGACGCTGGGTGGCGTGATCGATCGTCGTCTCGTTCGGGTCGAACCGGGCGCATCACCGGTCGAAACAATCGAGAAATGGCGGCAGTCGCCTGAAGGACGAATCATCGATCGCATGGTGATCCAGGCGAACACGATGTTGTTGCGACGTTTGCCTCCGGCTCGTGGCGTCGAACCGTTCAGCCCTGAATGGCTCACGGATTTCGGCGATGGCGGGACCATCGTCGTGCTCGGAACGAGCGCGGATTTGATCCAAGTGGCCCGGACGTACAACGACACGCCGACGGGAGCTCGAATTCGTACCGCGATCGCCGATTCAAAACCCGGTGCGCTCGTGGCCGTCGCCGGTGAAGGTTTGACCGCGACCATGGTTTGCATGGTGAGTTTGTCGCAGACGCCCCAAGGCATTCACATCGTCAGCGTCGTCGACAACAAATCGCGCACCAACGCCCGCCTCGCCCGAACCGACGCGAGCCTCAACATTTCGCGTTGATCCAACGAGTTTCGAGGACGCGACGTTCCGACGCACCTTGTGCGGGATGCGCGTCGTTACGCACGCGCATCCGTGACAGGTTTGTCTTTCCGAATCAGTAACGCTTGTTGGGATCTTGGTCGAGCTTCTTCAAGTTGAGCTCGATGCGTCGATTGCCCGGGTCGAGCTCCAACGCTTTCTTCCAATGCATACGCGCTTCGTCGCGATTGCCTGCACGCAACGCCGAGAAGCCTTGATCCATCAGCTGCGACACTTCGCGCTCTTTCTTGCGCGCAGCAACGTCCTCGACCGACTCGGGCGGAGGTGGAGGCGGCGGCGCATCGAAGTGCGGAGCGGGCGGCGGAAGCGGAATGTCTTTCGGAAGCGGAGGTGGGGCCGGCGCAAGGTTGTCCAGACGCATCCGCGCATTCGTCGGGAGCTGAACTTTCTGCGCGACGAAGTTATCGGGTTCGAAACTCCAATCGTCTTTTCCGGTCGACGAGATACGGCCCGGACGAACCGATGGTCGCGGTGCGGGTTCATCGTCCCCAGCGCCTCCGCGGCCTTTTTCATCGATCTTACGGACACCCTCCATGAGGATGTGCTGATAGTCGCCGTAGATCGTGCGCTCGAAGTCCGGCGGCATGGGAGCCATGTTGAATACGCCGTCTTCGACCGCGATCATCTCGTGCACGGCGTCTTCACCGACGATGTTGTCCCAGATGGCGTGCACGATGTCGCCGTTTTGGATGAGGATCACGCCGGAGCTTTGGCCGCGCGCGATACGCAGCGCCGTTGTTTTACGGCCGAGGCAGAGCATCTGAATGACGTCGACCGCGGAGAGCTCGGACAAACTTCCCAGCAAGCTGTCGCGTATCTCCATGGCTTGAAGAAGCGCCGCGCGCAGTTCGTGAAGGTCAAACGGCTTGCGGATGAGCTTCAAGCATCCGACGGCGTGGGCTTTGTCGCGGATCGTGTTGACGTCGAACGCCGTCATCACGATGGCTCGCGTATCGGGTGTTTCCACGGCGGCCCAACAGACGAGATCCATGCCGCTCATGCCGGGCAGGTGTACGTCCGTGACCAACACGTCCACGGGGGTTTCACGCAGGATCTGCCGACCGATCTCCGCGTTTTTCGCGAGCAACACATCGTAACGATGGTTGTCCTGGTACAGGAATCGATGCAGAGCAAGAACGATCCCGTCCTCGTCGTCGACGATGAGCACTCTCTGGCGACGCTGGGCCATGGCTGTTCTACCTACCGGTCATGATGGGCAAAGTGATCGTAACGCACGTGCCTGGAACGTTCCCGTTCCGAGGTCCAATCGTGATCGATCCACCGTGATCGTTCACGATTCGATAACATATCGAAAGACCAAGACCTGTTCCCGTCGGCTTGGTCGTGAAAAACGAATCGAAGACTTTGTCGACGAATTCCGGCGGAATTCCAATCCCCGTGTCTTCGACGCGAAGCACGATCTGCTCGTCTTCGATGCCCGCGTACACCCAAAGCTCACCCCCATCGGGCATCGCGTCGACGGCATTGATGAAGAGGTTCAACAGAACCTGCTGCAGTTGGTCGTGATCAACCCAAACGGGACGCAGCGATCCGTACGTAGCTTTGAACCGAATCCGCTCGAACCTGCCTTCAGCCGCGCTTCGGGCGCGATTGACGATCGTCTGCATGTCCGACTTGGCACGCCGCGGCGGACGATGCCGGACAAACCCGAGCAGTTGTCCGAGCATGTTGTTGAGCCGGTCGATCTCACGATTGACCGCATGCAACGAGTCGCCGAGACCTGCGGCATCCGCTTCGTGTTCAATCGATTGAATCGTCGCCTTGATCGCGGCGAGCGGATTGCCGATTTCATGAGCGACCATCGCGCAGGCTTTACCGACTTCGCTGAGCCTTTCGAGCTGTCGACGTTCGGCTTGCGAACGCTCCGTCTCCGTCACGTCCGTCAGCGTGATCATCGTGCCCAAACGTCGCGAGCTGACGATCCGCACGCTCACGATGGTCTTTTTCCCGCCCTCCTCGAGCAGATCCACCGTCGTATCGCGTGAGCGTCGTCCCGACTCGGTGCGTTCTGCGGCGTCGAGCAAGTCGTACAGCTTGTGCATGAGAGGAACGCCGCCCGTACGTCCCGAGAGCATCCCGTCTGCGATTCGATTCGTGACGAGGATCTCGCCGCCGTCGCCGATGATCACCAAACCGACGCCAATCTCGTCGAGCAAGGTGGTCCCCGGGGCAAACGGTACGTTGGTGGGGCTCTTCCTCATGGCTCAGGGATTGGGTTGAGCGCTGTATAGGCGCGACAAACTCGAGCGGAAAAGATCAACCGTACGACATCAACTTCGTGACGGTCTTGGCAGCCTTGTCTTCCGTCGGATCCGGCATGTCGTCGCTGAATCCAAGCACGCTGAGGGCAAGCGTATCGTCCTCGAGTTGCAGCCACCGCGTCTTCACGACGACGTTGTTCACGTCCCACAGATGCAACGTCTGCGGTTCGGCAAACGGCAAGAGCGCACGGACTTTTTCGGCCACTTCCGCAACGACCGACGCCGCGGCGGCCAGCTCATTCGAGTACTTCGTTTCACCAGCCGAGGCGAGAAGCAGACCGCGTGTGTCCGAAAGAACCGCAACTCGGCCGCCCGTTTCTTCGCGCACGAGGGCCGCCATCGCTTGTTCGAGCGCTTGTTCCAGGCGTACTTCGCCGCCGGATGCCGTTGCTTGTGTTTGTCCCGGCGCGGTTCGTCCTGCCGCACCCTTGTCTTTCTTCTGAGCGGCGACGGCGAACGCTTGAGCTTCGAGATCCGTGATCCTTCGACGCATCTGCTTGGCTTCGAGCGCGATCGCTTCGAGCTCTTCGACACGGCGACGCAAATCCGAATTTTCGTTCGCGTAATAATCGGTTTCCGATGCGCGCTGTTCGAGCGTGCGCATGCGCAACGCCATGTCGTTGTTGGTCTTCTTGAGCGCCTCGTGCTCCTTCGTCGGGATCGCCGTGCGCTTGTTCAAATCCAGTTCGCCGCGCAGGTTGTTGTTCTCGGCGCGCAAACGATCGAGCTCCGCGGGGTTTGCCCCGCCCGCAGGCGCTTTCGCCAGCTTTGCTTCGAGATCGTTCACCTTCGTACGAGCATTGGCGAGCTCGAGACCGAGTCGCGCCGCTTCGTTGGCCGCTTGTTGCAGCGTGGCGATCTGCGCCTGAAGCTGCTGAACTTTGGCTTTTTCCGCCGCGAGCTCTTGCGCGAGTTTGCCGACGTCGCCCGAACCTTTTTGAGCCGCCGCAAGCTTCAACTCGAGGTCGCGAACCTTGGTCTTCTCCGCCGTGAGATCCGACGCGAGTTTGCCCGTGTTCTCCGCCGTCTTCTGCAGCGCGGCGACCTGATTCTGCAGCTGCGTGACTTTGGCTTTTTCCGTCGCGAGTTCCGAAGCGAGCTTGGGATCGCCGCCGGCCGGTCGAGACTTGAGCTGCGCGTTTTCGGCTGCGAGCTGATCGGCTCGTTGCGCACTCGCGCGCAGCTGGTCGGCTTGCGTTCGAGCGGTTTGGAGTTCTTGTTGCGCCGCGGCGAGACGTCGTTCGAGGTCCAGGCGTTGCGCGTCGTTGCCTTGATTGGCTCCGGCTTGCGCCATCGCTGCGGCCAAGCGTTTTTCCAGGTCCTGCGCGCGAGCGTGCTCGGTTGCGTACGCCTGAGCCGCTTGTTCACCCGCGGCGACGCGTTGACGCAAATCAGCGTTTTCCTGGCGAAGTTGTGCTTCGGCGGGCGAGGGTCCGGAGGCCGCGGCCCGGGCCTTGTTCAGCTCGGCTTGAAGCTGACCAAGTTGTTCACGGAGTTTTTGCGCCTCCGCACGTGCGGTTTGTCCCTCTTGCGCTCGGCTCCGTTCACTTTCGAGCGACTGGGTGAGTGCGGCGTGTTGTTGTTCGAGCGCGGAGGCTCGAGCTTCGGCTTGTTGACGAGCGTCCTTTTCGGCTTGCAACAGCCCGTCTGAGCCGCCGTCGGCTGCTTTCGAGGAGAGTCCCTTACCTGCGAAGTAGCCGGCGCCTAGAAACAAGCCGGCTCCCGCCGCGGTGGACAACCAAATCGACTGGATCAGGTCCATTCGTCCCTCAAGTCCTCGGTTACCGCCACTCGATTTCGACACGCCGGTTCTTAGCCCATGCTTCCGGCGTGTTTTCGGGGTCCACAGGCTTGCGGCCACCCATGGCTTCCGTCGTGATTCTGGAGCCTGAAATGCCCGCGCCATGGAGGAAATTCTCCACGGATGCCGCGCGCTTTTTACTTAGTTCCAGATTGTGTTCGCGTGATCCCATCCGGTCCGAATGTCCGCGAATGTGGACTTTCAGCGATGGATTGGCCTTCATTTGCTGCACGACACCTTCGACGATCGTCTTCGCCGCCGCGTTGAGCCGCACCGAATCCAGCTCGAAAATGACGACTTCGACTGGAGGTGGGGTTTCTCCTGACGCAACCGGTGGAGGCGGCGGCGGTGGAGGAGGCGGCGGAGGTGGTGCCGTTGGGAGGGGCGCAGCTGTTTCGGTAGGCGTAGGGGTCGGTTCGGGTGCTGTGACCGTTGGAGTCACAGCCGCCACCGGTTCCGCGGACGCAGAAGGTGCGGCGGAAGCAGCGGGCTCGACGCTCGTAGAAGCAGCCACCGTGGGCGCCGCCGAAGGTTCCGGACGCGGTGAGGCGACAGGGTTTGTCGCTGCCACTTCCGGGGTCTTCGGGGTCGAAGGTTTGGCCGAGACTACGGGTTTGGCAGCCATGGCGAGCTTTGCTTGTTCCTCGGCGTATTCGGGCGCGAGCTTGAGATTAATCAGCCCGAAGTCCGCTATTCCGAGAAGCAAAAGCCCGCCAAAGGCCAGTCGAGCATTCACGACGACAAACCCATGCGCAAAAACGCGCTCAGACGATCTTGACGAGTTCCGCAACTCGTCGACGAATATCGAGGAACACGAGACCGAGCTTCGCATCCGGTGTCGTGAGCACGATGAGCAGCGCTTCGCTGCCGACAGCGTTTAGAATGACGTACCCCTGTTTGCCACGTACGTACGTCTGCTCCATCTGGCCCCCCATGAGCTCGTGGGCGATACGCTCGCCGACACCGAGCAACGCGGCGGCCATACCAGAGACCAACTCTTCGTCGATTTCATTCGGAAGCAGTGATGCAATGACGAAGCCGTCGGTGCTCACCATCGCCGAACCGATGATGTCGGGTGATACCGAACGAAGATTACGAAGAATCTCCTGGATTTTTTCGACTCGACTTCCAGATCCCACGTCTCCTCCTGTGCGGGCAGTCAAGCTCCGTTTGGCTTGTACTCACCCCTCAACCCGGGCGCCGCGTCCGGGACATGTTCCGCCCGTTTGCCCGGTGCTCGAAGCTTGCGCTGCGAGTGCCGACCCTCCGAGTGCCGGCTGCCATGACCGAGGCATGGGCGAGACGGCCACCTCACGGGGTGGCGCTCGCTAGCCCAATTCGACCGTTACCTGACACGTTCCTTCACCGTTGGCGTTGCACTTCGTCTCGTACGCCTTCGGCTTCTTCTTGATCAGAACCTCGGTGACACCAGCGACAAACCCGACCTCGAAGTGACAAATGCGCTTCGAGATACTCGCCATACCCGCGCACGTGATGCACTCGTCCAGATCCACGACCAAAAGTTTGTCGTCGAGCTGCCGAGGTTGAAGAATTCCAATGCGCGAATCGCGGACGAACTGCACGACCTCACGAAGATATTCGTCCACGTTGGGCTTGTAGAGCATCTGGCCTGCTTCCTTGCCAAGCTCTCTGCCGCCGTTCTGAAATACGACCGCCGCCCCACGTCCCAAAACTTCCTCAACGTAACCCGCTGAAAAGTGTCGGAAGACGCGGAAGACCAACAACGGAATGTCGTTTCCCAGAATCGGTCTGTGGGTCTGAGCGACTTCTTGGATGAGACCCATTAGAGCACCTCATTGTCCTTGGATTGACCTGGACCAACCTCAACGCTCCGCCGTGATTCAAACACGTGCGCTGAGCAATTTGCATCATCCCACCGATTCACCCGCCCGACGAGCAACCTTCGATGTCCGAATTGTGCAGTGTCGCGCGGTGGTTCGAACATTGCGAAATGAGCAAAGAATCCGAGCGTTGTTGTTGCTCCTCGGGGTAATTGCCTCGAGGTTGCGAGTGTCGATCCGAATCATGAGCCGTATCGAACCCGCGGATACCGTGAACCAAGGCAAGATAGACCGAACCGAGCCCCGATTGCTAGCCAAGAAATCCCCTCACCGGGAAATCCGAGCGCATTCGGACGATACGCAGCGTTGCTCAAAAGGACAAGAAAACTGCTCGACATCCGCCGCGTTGCAACATGCGGTTTTTGCCTCCATCGGTTCGGATCCACCGCCGCGTTCTTTACGCCAAACTCGCGCGTCATGCGGCCTGGTTGCGAAATGCCGCCGCAAGCGCCTCCGGCGTGGGGAACTCGATACGAGACAAACCCCGCCGCGCAGCTCGCAACCACGAGATCGGATCCCCGACGTTGCCGTTCGCGACCGCTTCGAGCAACCGACGACGCAGCTGATCCTTACGCCGATAAAAACTCGCGCCGTGCTCGGCATTCGCATGCGGCACGAAGCTCGCCAACGACACGTGCGTCTTCTCGTGCAGTACCAAATCCACGAGCGCTCCGAACGCCGCCGCGTCGTCTTGATGCAACACCGAAACGAGCAACGCGCGGATCCTCGCCGAAGCCAAATTCACGCTGATTCCGCTCCCATCCGTGTGCGCCATCTCGTCCGGTCCGTACAGATCCTGATGCACGAAGATCGGTGACGGCGTCATCTCCGCTGCCAGTGAAACCGCTGCGTCGATCCCTTCCAGAATCGTCATCGCCGACGCGATCGCATCCACACCGCCGAGCGTTCCCGCATGGGCCACGAGCGTTTCGCGATCCACACGAAGCATCGCCAAAACGCCTACGGATCGCACTCGCCGATCGGAACTCGACACGCCGACGCGATGGGTTGGATCGAGCGCCGCCAGTCGTCGCCAGAGCGCATCCGCGAGCGGATCGTGCAACGAGATGTACGCGTATCCCGCAACGAGCGGTTCGCCGACGAGATGCAATCGCCCCGCTCGATACAGATCGAATGCGTGACGCAACGTGAGAATGCTGCACGTCGTTTCGTGCGTGTCGTTCGATATCGTCACGCGCAACGAAGGTGTGTCCAGGAGCGCGTCGGCGAACCTGATGATCTCCTCCGGCGCCGCGACCGTCGGCCGAGGAGCCTGGGCACGCGGCTCGGAAACCGGCGCGGAAGATGCCTCGCCGCGACGCGACGCGGGCTCGGACAAACCCGCTGAAGAAGTCCGCTCCAGCGTTTGTCCGGCCAACGATACCGTGAGCAATCGATCCAGCACCGACGAGAGGCGATGATCCACCGCTCGCAACAAATCGCGATCGTACAGCGCATCGTGAAGGACAAACCGTTCGAAGGCCGAAACAACCGACGCTTCCACCGTGTTCGACACGTACGAAACGACCCCCGATCGGCCTTTGTTGAGCGGCACGTCGAGCGGCAGATCCACGACGAATCCGAACCCCGCCGCCAAGATCGCCCGCATCAGATCCCGGTGCAGTCCAAGTTCCGGAGTGACAAACGGCTCTTGCTTCACGGCGACAAGTAGACCGCGCTGCGTGATCGTCAACTGCGGCGCGATCCCTCCGCCTTCTCGTCCGATCCACAGCTCCATGTCTCCAAGCGGGCCGAGACGCGGATCCTGCATCGGCACTTTGGCCACGCGTCGCATGCGTGTACGCGCCACGTTCACCAGCATTCCGTCCACATAAATGCGCGCCACGGTTGGATCGACAAACGCCGCGGCCGTCACGAGCTCCGCCATGAGCAGCGATCGACTGATCCGCTCGCTCAAGAACAACCGCACGGTCGTACCCAATCGGCCGTCGTGTTGCCCGAGAGGTCCGAGCTTCCACCGGAAATCCGCATACGGAGGACCCGAGCCGATCGGTTCGACCTGCAACCAATTTCCTCCCGATAAAGTCCGCGTTTTCACCTCCAACCGCGGTGCAATTTCGAGCGCACTGAAGAACCCGACGCCGTGTTCTCCAATCGCCGAAGCGACGTCTTCCTTGCCGCTTCGAAACGGCACGAGCAGGTTCGTGAGCATCTCGACCGCCGTCATTCCACTGCCGTGGTCCGTGACGCTGATCTCCATGCCGTCCGCTGACGAACGAATGTCGATCGGTCGACCACGCGCGGATGCATCGAGAGCGTTTTGAACGAGCTCGCGAAGTGGGACGGTGCGCGTCGATGCTTGCGCGTAGATCGTTCGCGCCAAGATGCGCTCGGCCAGGTCCGGGACCGTCGCTTCGGCACGACATGCAGCGACGATGACGTCACGTTCCGCGGCGCTCGCCGCCAGATAAGCCGCAGTTTGTCCGTGCACACGCACGAGGAGCAGGTCTGACAAACGCCCCGAATGGATGGTCGTCATGAGGGACCTCCCCGGCCGAGTGGTTCATTGACGATGAGCTCACGTTCGAGATCCGACTCGCGTAATCCGGATGCACGTTCGAAGGCGACGCGAAGAGCATAAAGGTCGGACCAACTCGACAAACCTTTCACGGCCGGAGCATCTTCCCGGATGATGATCGCTTGGCGCAAACCGATGCACGGCAGAGGTCCCGGCGGCAGATGACGCCCTCGGGCGAGGGAGACGAGCACGTGTTCGGCACGATCGACACGGGGCGCCAATGCGCAGAGCCCTGCAAGATCCGGCCTGCGCCAAACAACACTCGCCAAGCTCTCCGCCGGAGAAAACTCGAGCTCGGCATCCAAGAGTTCTCGTTCTCCTGGGACAAACCCTTGCCATTCGCGCTCCGCCCAGAAGCTCTCCGGCACGAACAATCGTTCTTCGATGGTCGATCCAAGGAACGCCACGATCAGCTCGCGTCGATCCACGGAGATCAGGTAACGCCGCGGACCGAGAAGCGCGTGGGCCAAGTGCGGAGCCGCTTCGCTCCAGGCTGTGGAACGCAACATGAGCGCGCTGATTTGTGCGGCGAGCTCCGCCAGTTTGTCCGCTGTTTTTCTCGGCGTACTCGGCGCGGATCCAAGCTCGGCGAGACGTTGATAAAATCGCGCCGCGGTTGCATGAAACGTGCGGCAGGGCTTGAGCGCGTCACGTCCCTCGGTGAGCTCGACGGCTCCGGGAAAATCGATGAGCGACAGCTCGGGAATCGCAAGACACCCTTCGACCTTGACGCCCAAATGATACGTCGCCGCCCCGATGCCCATCGCCAGGCCACGACCGCCGACGTGATATCGCGCGATGTGTTTGTCCGAGTCTTCCGCCGCTGCGTCTGCGCAGACCGCGTCGACGAAACGTTGACCTCCCGCGACGTACCGACCGTCGTTGATCGGAATGCCGTCGACGTTGAGCACGGCTCGATCCATCGGGAAAAAGTGCAGCGTGTCGCGGAGGTATGCGCGCACCGTGTCGGCATCGAGCAGCGCGGATTGCAGACGCGCTCGTGTGCCTTGCATCGGAGCGATGCGGCGAATGGTGCAAACGAGCGACGAGACTTCCGGTCCATCCGAGTGCACCCCAAGCGCGTAGCCGCATGTGCCCGTACCGGTTTCGATCTCGATCGACAAACTCGAAGGGTTTGGAAGTCCAAGCCCGATGACGGAAAAAAATCCGACGCCGAATCGTCCCAGGTCAATACCCGCGCGTTTGTCCGTCGCGAATGGGATCAGCAATCGCGACAGGATCGTCTGAAGATCCATTCCCACGCCGCAATCGGTCACCGTGACGACGCCTTTTCCAATCCGCACGTCGACTCGGGCCGGCTGAACAGGCGTCGCATCCACTGCGTTGAGGATCAGCTCGATGATCGGTCGCAGCGGATGCGCAAATTGCCGATGTGTCTCTTCCTCCAGCACTTTGAGCAGGTAGGCGCGATCCATCGGCGGCCTGGAAATCGTTCCTTGGCCGGACACGAGCGCGTCGAGCGCCGGACGGTAAAGTCCAATCGCCACGAGTTCGTGAAGCGAGCCCAGAAAGCAAGTTTCACCTTCCACGACGTTTGCATGGGCAAACCCCGACGTTCGTTCGGGTGCGCCTGGCGGCACATCGTCCTTCGCCGTTGGCGTCGCGACAGACGCCGGCCCCGGTAAGCTCCGCGGTTTCCCCATCCCGACTGAATCGTGTGATGAATTACTAAAATTGCAAGGGGTGGGCTCGAGTCGGGCAAACGTATGTTTTGGGCGGCCGAAGTTCTTTTCCGTTAATCGCGCGAGATTGAGTGCTCAGCGTCTGGACGGGTTTGATATGGTGGAGTGCGGTTTATTTTCGAGGAGGACGGTATGGGGCGCTTTGTGCATTGGCTTGGCGTTGGGCTCGGATTGAGCTTGTCCGCAGCGATTGGAATGGCATCCGGGTGCAGTGCGGGAGGAACTCGAACGACCGGGGCGGGTGGAGCCGGAGGCGATGAATGGACGGGAGGTAATGGGAATTCGGGTAATACCGGGCAGAGTTCGTCCGGGAATGGAACGGGCGGATTCAATATGGGTGATGCGGGTTTGCCCGCGTGCGCGACGTTTACGGCGAAGGCTCAGCAAGCGCCTGCGGCAATGACCATCGTGCTCGACGGCAGCGCGAGCATGACGACGTCCGGAAAATGGACGACAGCGCAATTGGCCATCATCAACGCCATTGACAAAGATGTATTCGATACCATGTCGTTGGGGCTCATGGTTTTTCCCAGCAGCTTCGTGAATCCTCCGCCGTGTATTTGCTCGACGCTCGGGCTGGATCAGGCAACCTGCAATGCTTTATTGGCGCCCGGAGTTTCTTGCGGCGTCTCCGTATTGCCGCAGGTGCCGATTGCGGCGGCGGGAACGGATAAATCAAATGCGGCCATGGGCGTGCGTCGGCAAATTTATGATTGGCTCAGCAGCCACAATCCGCTCAGCAATGGCGACGATGGTTCACCCATCTACCAGGCATTGAAGAATAGCTACGACGTGCTGAAATTGCAGAATATCGATCGCCGCATTACGCTGCTCATCACGGACGGCGGTTTCAGCTGCACTTCAGTGGCCAGTCCGCCGCGGGGGGCATACCAGGACCTCAACAATTGCCCGGATTGGGAATTGCCCGCCAGCGTCAATGCGCTCATTTCCGGCGCGCGCATGGATCCGAGCAAACCCATCAATACCTTCATCGTCGGCGTGCCGGGATCGAATAGCGTGGGGCAAAAGGATGGAGCGTTCGATACCGCGCCCTACAACATGCTCCTTGCCTTGTCGACGTACGCGGTCAGCGGATCTCCGGATACCGTGGATCCGGCGTGCTCAAAAGACGCGATGTTCATGCAAGGCGGAGCTGCCCCGGCCAAACCTTGCCATATCGATCTTTCCACGGGACCATTCGATGCGAACGTGCTTGCCAATGCGATCAGTAAAGTTCGCGGCGCGGCGCTCGGATGCGTGTACGATCTTCCGACTCCGCCGGCGGGACAAACCATTGACAAGAATACCGTCAACGTCAACGTGACGATCGACGCGAATACCGGGCTTCTTCCGAAACGCAAAGATCCGCTCGATTTGTGCACGGTCGATGGCTGCTGGGACTACACGCCCGATGACAAGGTTCGTATTTACGGAAAAACCTGCGACGACCTCAGCAATGCTAAAGTGGGCAAGGTCGATATCTACGTGGGGTGTGAGACGGTGCTGAAGTAGGCGTGACCGGCTGGTGTCAAACTGCCGCGCGCCGATTGACACCAGCCATTTCGTCAACTTGTTTCACTTCAGGCCCAGCTGATTGGCGAAGAACGTATAAGCGAGCGAATCCATGTACGCCCGTTGTTCGTTGTTCGCCGCTCCTCCGTGACCTCCCTCGATATTTTCGTAATAAAGAAGATCGTGGCCCTGTTCGAGCAATCGGGCGACCATTTTGCGCGCATGGCCCGGATGGACGCGATCGTCACGCGTCGACGTCGTGAAGAGCGTTCGCGGGTATTTTCGGTCTTTCTTCACGTTTTGGTACGGCGAAAACTTCTCGATGAACGCCCATTCTTCGGGTTTGTCCGGATCGCCATATTCTTCCATCCATGAAGCGCCGGCCAAAAGCTTGTGGTATCGCTTCATGTCGAGCAGCGGGACCTGACAAACGATGGCCCCGAATAGATCCGGCCTTTGCGTGAGCATCACGCCCATGAGCAAGCCGCCGTTGGAACCGCCCATGATGCCGAGCTTCGGCGTCGACGTGACTTTGCGCTTGATGAGGTCCTCCGCAATTGCAATGAAGTCATCGTACGCGTGTTGGCGTTTGTCTTTCAGCGCCGCCTCGTGCCATTGCGGACCATATTCACCGCCGCCGCGAATGTTTGTCTGAATGAACACCCCGCCGCGTTCCACCCACGCAGCGCCGGTTTTGGCAATGTATGCAGGCTTCATCGAAATTTCGAAGCCGCCATACCCGTGCATGACGGTTGGTGCCGTGCCATCGAGCGGGAGGTTTTTCTTGGAAATTTGGAAATACGGCACCTTCGTTCCATCTTTCGAAGTCACGAAATGCTGCGACACTTCCAATCCCGAAGCATCATAAAAGTCGGGGTTTTTCTTGACGAGTTTCGCTGCGTCCTTTTTTCCCAGCGTACCGAGCGACAAAGCTTGAGGATTCGCAAATCCATCCTCCATGAGCCAATAATCGTCCGAGGTATGGCGGTCAAACGCCCACGCCGACGCGGAACCCATCGTGCCGATGGCGAGTTTCTCGCGCTTGAATCCGTCTTTCGTCCGCGTATGCACGAAGACGGAGCTTTTGACGTCTTCGAGCTCCACCGTGATGATGTGCGATTTCGTGGTCGAGTAATCATCGAGCGACGTGTTCGGTTTGGGCTCGAAAAGGACGTGGAACTCGCGTTTCCCAGCGCGGAAATCCTTGAGCGGCATTGCCAAGAGCGCTCCCGATGGCCAGGTCTTTGCGCCGATGGTCCACGCTTTGCGCAATTGCACCAAGATTTGACCGTCCCAAATGCCGACATCGGCGTCGTCGGGTTTGTCGATCTTTTCGAGTTTGTCGCCGTCGCGCAAGAAGACGTCTTCCGTGAAGAACGACGGATTGCGCGTGACGAGGTCGTACGTAGCGCCATGATCGTGTACGCGATATGCACGCGCGACCATATCCGTCTGTTTCGCCTCGAAAAGCGTCTTGGCTTCCGTCAATTTCGTTCCGCGTTTCCATTCTTTGACGATGCGCGGATATCCCGAATCGGTCATCGAACCGGGTCCGAAGTCGGTTCCGACGTAAAGCGTGTCCTGGTCTTTCCACCCCACCGAGCTTTTCGCTTCGGGCAGGGTGAAGCCGTCCTTGATGAATTCTTTCTTGACCATGTCGAATTCGCGGACGACCGAAGCGTCGGCGCCACCGCGCGACAGATTCACCAGGCAGCGTTCGTATTTCGGAAAAAGACAATTGGCGCCATGCCAAACCCACTTTTCGTTCTCGGCTTTGCCCAAGGCGTCGATATCGAGCACCGTTTCCCAGGCCGGGGCGGGTTTCTTGAATTCGGCGAGTGACGTGCGTCGGTAAATGCCTTGCGGATGGGTTTCGTCCTGCCAAAAATTGTAGACGTATTTGCCCATGACGCTCGGGTAGGGGATTTTATCTTTGGAATCGTAAATCTTGCGCAATCGGTCGCGTAATGCGGTAAATCCGGGCGCGGCTTCGAGTTCCGCTTTGGTCTTGGCGTTGCGTTCTTTGACCCACGCGAGGGGTTTGTCTCCGCCGACATCTTCGAGCCACAAATACGGATCTTCCACAGCTGGTGCCTCTTTCGGTTTTTCCGTTTCGACTTTGGTCGTCGATGCCACGGTTGCGTCGGGTTTGGCCGTGCCGCCCGTTGGGTTTGGAGGATTTGGGTTTTGACCTGCGCATGCCGCGAGCAGGAGGGGAATCAGAGGGAGAACACTTCGCATGGAGGCGCGTTCTAGCGCATCAGCGGGCGGGAGTCATGTGCCATATCACTCCCCCGCCACCGGATCCTTCCGCTTCATGATCTGCTCCGGCGAAAACCCCGCATTGCGCAAGGCAACCACATCCGGATCCTCGGGCAACGCCGCCGGTGCCGGTTCGTCCGCGGGATCACGCACGCCTTCGAGCTGCGCATTCACTTCACAACCCACGAGCACCGACAACGAAATCAACCATAACCAAAATAACAAAACCGCAACGCTCGCCAGGTTTCCATAAAGCGTCGCGTATTGCGCCAATGTGCCCACGTAATACGAAAACAAGACCGAAACCGCGGCCCATAAAAACACCGTCACGATTGCGCCCGGCCAAACCCTGCGCTTGACATTCGCCGGTCGTCGAATCGTCAACCGATAAAATGCCGCGACCAATCCCGTCACGATCAACGCCGGCGCAGCCGCCGCTATGAATCGACCCAAAAAGGACCCCGCCACGCGCGCCAGCAAAATACCCACCGTCGTCGCCAACGCCACCGCCGGAATCGAACCAATCACGAGCGCCATTCCCAGAAGCCGACGCTTCCACCAGGGGCGGTGTGGAGTGACAAACATCGTCTCGAACACGCCGATCGCCGTCGACGCGCCCGCCGACGAAATCCATAAAAAGGCGCCCAAAAACAGAGGTGCCAGGACAAACACGCTGTCGTCGGACATCCGGAAAAACTCGGCCCCAAGACCGGCACGCACAGCCGGAGGCGCCGCTCGCAACACCGACGCGAGCACGTTATCCACATCGTTTAGCAATCGATGCAGCGCCCAGCCCGCCACGGCAAAGAGCGGAATGATGCTCAGAAACGCATCGAACGCCATTGCACTCGCCGCTCGAGACGCGTCGTGCAAATCCAAATAATGGAAAAGCCGCTTCAGAGATCGATAGGCCGAGCCTATGACTCTTGCGCCCTGTGCTGGGTCGAGCGGCAACGCCATGCGCGTACTTTAGCGCGGTCTGTTCGAATAGCGCGCTGCATCGTGGCCCAAGATGGAAGAAAAAAGGCCGACCCTCGGTAGAACCCGTGGGCCGGCCTCTCTCAGCGTTTCTTTACGCTATGTGTGAATCGATCAGAAGTCGTGGTTGTGGCCCGCATGCGCGCCACCGCCCGCCGCCTTCTCCTCCTTCGGACGCTCGGCAATCATCGCCTCGGTCGTGAGCATCAAGCTCGCGACGCTCGCGGCGTTTTGCAGAGCCGAACGCACGACCTTCACGGGATCGATGACGCCCATCGCGAGCAAGTCACCGAACTCGTTCGTCGCCGCGTTGTACCCG
>CAYSYX010000024.1:0-27147 GCA_964435055.1 uncultured Polyangium sp.
TGGGATCGCGGTGGCGGTGGCGGCGGTGGCGATCGTCGCGGCGGCGGCGGCGGCCGTGGCGGCGGCGGCGGTGGTGGTCGTGGCGGTGGCGGCGGCGGCCGTGATCGTCGTGGCGGTCGAGATCGCGATCGTGGTGATCGCGGCGATCGCGGCGGCTGGTGATCCTTCGTTCGCCGGCGACGAGCTCTCTTGTCGCCGACGTGACCCAACAATGAAAAACGCCCCGAACATTCGGGGCGTTTTTCTTTTGTCGTCAAACGATTCGTTTCAACGCTTGTACACGTTGCGGCCCGCAAACACCTGGCCCGAACCAAGCTCGAACGCGATACGCAAGAGCTGGTTGTACTTCGCAATGCGATCCGAACGCGACGCCGAACCCGTCTTGATCTGCCCCGCGTTTGTCGCGACAGCCAAGTCCGCAATGAACGTGTCTTCCGTTTCACCCGAACGATGCGAAATGATCGACCGATACCCGCCTTCGCTCGCCGTGCGAATGCAATCGAGCGTCTCGGTCACCGTGCCGATTTGATTCAGCTTGATCAAGATCGCGTTCGCAATGCCTTGGGACATCCCGCGAGCCAGTCGTTCAGGGTTTGTCACGAACAGATCGTCGCCGACCAGCTGCACCTTCTTGCCCAAACGCTCCGAGATGAGTTTCCAGCCTTTTTCATCGTTTTCCGCGCAGCCGTCTTCGATCGACACGATCGGATAACGTTTGGCGTAGTCCTCGTAGATCGACACGAGTTCGTCCGGGCTCTTCGGTCCCTTGTCGAAGGTGTACACGCCCTGTTCCGCATCGAAAAACTCGCTCATGGCACAATCGAGCGCCAAACCGATGTCTTCGCCCGGCTTGTAACCGGCCGCTTCGATCGCGCGCATGACTTCCGTCAACGCCGATTCGTTTGTCGGAAGGCGCGGGGCAAAACCCCCTTCATCACCGACCGCCGTTACATGACCGGCTTTCTTCAAGATCGACTTCAACGTGTGAAACACCTCGACGCCCATGCGCAACGCGTCCGCGTACGAAGCGCCGCCGTACGGCACGATCATGAACTCTTGGATTTCCAAACCGTTGTCCGCGTGCACGCCGCCGTTCAGGATGTTCATGAGCGGCGTGGGAAGAACGCGCGCCGATGCTCCGCCGAGGTATCGCCAAAGCGGCAGATCCACCGTGTCCGCAGCGGCTCGAGCTACGGCCATCGACACGGCGAGGATCGCATTTGCGCCGAGTGTGCCTTTGTTGGGTGAGCCGTCCGTTTCACAGAGCACGCGATCGATTTCGGGTTGATCGAGCGCATCCATGCCGACGATTGCGGGACCGAGGCGCGTTTCGACGTTGTGCACGGCCTTTTGCACGCCTTTGCCCACGTAGCGGCGTTTGTCCCCGTCACGAAGCTCCACCGCTTCGTACATCCCCGTCGACGCGCCACTCGGCACGGCTGCTCGTCCGTGGCCTTCGGACGTGAACACTTCCACTTCCACCGTGGGATTGCCTCGTGAATCGAGGACTTCACGCGCGATGACGCTTTCGATTTCCGACATGAGTTGCTCCTTCGACAAAATTGCGGCGCCTATCGGCCCGGCCGCAGCGCGCGCAGCATACTCGGTCGAAGCCTTCAAGGAGATCCCTTTCTCCTTTGCCCGCGACTCCGCTATGCTCCGCGGCCACCGTGGAACGTTCGATAGGTGTGTACGGCGAAGAGCTGCTGCTCTGGATCTGTGCGGTGCGACAATCGCCGCATCGTCCGCCCCCCGAGCATTTGTTGCAACAAGCCAACAACATGCTGAACGACTTGAAGAGCGCGAAGGTGACGGACGAACTGCCCGTCGTTTCCGCGGATGACGGTCAGTTTGCCATCGCGGCGCTCATCGACGAAATCGCCATGGGTTTTCCCGAGGCGCGTCCGCTTTGGACGCAGTATTCGCTCCAAGCGATGCGTTGGCACACGACAAACGCCGGTGTCGAATTTTACCAGCGGCTCGATCGGGTCAAGCAAGGCCCGCGAAATGTTTTGGCCACGTACTATGTCGTGTTGGGCCTTGGTTTCCTGGGACGTTTCGGTTTGCCCGGTGCAGTCGGCTACGGCGCGACGCAAACGCGGATCGACATCGCGCGTATCTTGGGCGTCGACCCGGATCGTGATTGGCACGCCGGAGCGCTTCGTCCGGTGCGGGAAGAAGCCGTGACGCCGATCGCGCTGCAAGTGCCTTGGTACAAGTCCGTGTGGATGGGCCGCGGGATCGGTCTTTTGATGCTGCTTTTCGGCGTGGCGCTTCTTTTGTCGGCGCTTCTGCGGGGGTCCTGATGGCCAAAGTGGTCGGGCCTTTGACGGCGGAAATCGAAGGGATGCTCGCGGCGGTCGCGCGCAAACATCCCGACAAGAAGCCTCCTTACCAAGTCCCCGTGTACTTGGTCGTGGGTGATCCGGGATCGGGTCGATCGACGGCGATTCGTTCGCAAATGGTCACGTGGTCGTCCGGCGACGGACCTCTTCCGCCTTCGACATCGACGCCATTTTGCACGTATTGGATGGCCGACGAGGCGGTGTTCGTCGAACCCGAAGCGCACATCATGGGACCACGCCGTGATCCCAACATGCTCAAAGAATTGTGCGAAGAATTGATTCGGCAGCGTCCGCGTGAACCGCTCGACGGCATTTTATTGGTGCTCAATGCCACGATGTTTGCCGATGCGGATGAAACGCAAGTGCAAGCGTACGCCAAAACATTTCGCGACGTGCTCGTGGAAATCGGCAGCCATTTGGGCGTCGATGTGCCCATTTACGTATTTCTGACGCGATTCGATACGATTTGGGGATTTGCCGACGTCTTTCAATGGACGGCCGAGCGTACGCGCGAAGATCCCTGGGGTTTTACATTACCGCAAGAAACGGCCCCGGCCGAAGCGCTTCCGCGAATCAAAGAAGAACTCGACGGTCTCGGCGCGCGGTTCGAAATGTTTTGCTTTGCCAAACTCTCCGGTGAAGAACCGGTCGAAACGCGAATTCGGGCCTATCAGCACCTCGTCGAAGTGCGTGAATTCCTCGACCGCGTGCGCGTTCTTTTCGGCGTATTGGCGATGGCCAATGCATTCGAACGCGTACCTTGGTTCCGCGCCATGGCCATTGGCAGCGCGTATCCGGGAACGGGCGATCGTCAACGCGCCGGTGTGGCGCGTTTTCAAAGCCTGGGCCTTTATCCTCCGCCCATGCCTCAAGGAATGCGGCCGGGCGGATTGCCCATTCACGCGCTGGTCAAGACGGTCGTTTTACCGGAAAAAGATCTCGTCCCATTACGTGTGCGCTGGCGCGACGATGTTTGGTTCTGGGTCATGGCCGGGGCCGCCGCGCTCGTCTGGGTCATCGCCATCATCGTCGCCGCGACGCGCTGATCGATTCCTTCCATTCTCGCGCAAAATCCTCCCGAGCCGGATGTTTCTTGACGTTTTCGCCATACGCGCGATGATGTCTCGGCGTGAACGATTTGGATTTTGGAATCAACGCCTCGGGCAAACTGCGCGCTTTGCTGATGGTCTTGCTCGCCGTCTTCCTGACCGCCATTGGAGTCGGCATTCTCGGCGCACCGATGAACATGAAGCCCATTCTGGCGATTCTGCTCAAGGCGTTCATTGCGCTCGTCTTCGGAGGCATTGCGGCATTTTGCGTCTTGGGTGCGGTTAGGACGATTTGGGGTAATCCCGGACTTCCGTCCGAACTTTATGCTCGCTGTTTGACCTGCGGTGAACATACGCCGCATGATTTGGTTTGTCCGGTATGTGCCGAACCTCCGCAAGATCGTTCGGCGGTCATTCGTGTCAATTCCGATGATTTGCTGGGTCAATTCTTCGGGTCGCTCATTTTGACCGGCGTGGGATGTCTCGGCCTTTTTATCATGATCGGCCCGTACCTCGACGGGGAACGTCGTTTATGGGCTTTGATCGCATTTTTCGCGCTCGGCCTTTTGATGTTTGTCGTGGGCATGGTCGGTTTTTGGGGATTCGTTTTGGCGCTTTGGAACGGCGTCAAAAAATCCCGCGACGTTTCATTTACCTGTCACGGGCCGGATCGTTTTACCCAGGGCAACGGCAAACTCGCTTGGAGCCGGGTTCTTTTCCTCCAAGGCAAAGGACAAGTCTCGGCGCCTCCGGCTGCGATCGGCCGTCCCGAAGGCGGTTATCGCGCATCGGTCGGCGATATGGGTTTGGCCGAAGCGATCGCCACGTTCGACGCCGCCGGATTCATCGAAATGGTCGATCTGACCATCTACGATTGGTGTGCCGGTGATGCGTCGGGAAAAACGAGTTCCCGTAATCCTGAATTCAAGCGTGCCGTCGATCGACGCATCATCGTGAAATTGTCCACGCTCGGATTTCCCGCCGATGACGATGATGACGATGTCGAGCGAGTCATTCCGGAGGTTCCTTCCGAAAAACCCGAACCTCGCGATGAAGCCATCGGGCGGTATTTGATCCGGTATTTGAGTCAGCCGCAATCGCTTGTCGAATTCAAGAATCGCCTCGATGCCGATCCGGTACATCGCACGCAATTCGAAACACATGCCCGCGTGTTGCGCGATCGCGGAGTCGTCGTCTCCGATGTATTGGTCGAAGCCGTGATCGAAGCCTTGTTACGCCCGGCGTCTCGTACGGGCGGCTGATTCCACCTACTTCTTCGTTTTCGCCAACTCGATCTCCGTCGTCACCCAAGTATCCATATCCTGCTCGGCGTCGAACATACGGAGCACGAACTCGCGACCGTTGATCAAGACAAACGGCGTGCCCGACAGACCCAGTTTGTCGGCTTCATCCATGTCCCGCTTGATGGCCGCTTCGGCGGCATCGCTCTGCATGTCCGCTTTCACGCGGTCCATGTTCAAGCCCAGGCTCGACGCGAACTCCAGAATCGTTTGTTCTCCAAGGTTTTGCTGATTCTCGAAGAGCAGTCGTTCCAATTCCCAATACTTGCCTTGCAGTTTTGCGGCAAATGCGGCGCGAGCGGCGATCTTCGCGTTCGTGTGGCGCGGCAGCGGGTAGAACTTGTGCACGAGGCGCACGTCTTGGGCGTGAGCTTCTTGGATTTTTTCGACGATCGGCACGATATGTTTGCAATGAGGACACTCGAAGTCCGACCAGATCACGATCGTGACCGGAGCGTTTGTCGGGCCAAGCGACGGTGAGTCGCCGGGGTCGATCGGCTTGGGTTCGGCGAAAAATCGGTGCTCGTACGACTTGCGGATGGTGGGTTTGTCAAAGCCGGCCTTCACGCGTTCGAGGAGAAAATTCGCCGCCGAAGAGCATGCTTTGCAGGCGCGTTTCTCGTTCAAACACACGTCGAGCGTCACGGCTTCGGTGGGACAAGGCGCGAGTGATTCATCTACGAGCCGTTCGTATGTCGCGCGTTCACGCGTCGACAATTCACTGACATCCACCGGGGATTTGTCGGGTGTCGACGACGAACTCGCACCACAACCCGTCATCACGAAGGCCGAAAGAACCAGGGAAACGATTGTCCGGAACGTCACGGGCCGTATCCTACACGCGGCGTTCGCGATGTGCATCGCCTCTCGACGCCAAGCCCCGTCTGATGCTATTCAGGCATCGAACGTGCTCGACCAACCGTCCACATCAACCGCGACCCCGACGCCGCGTCCCAAGAGCGCACCGGCGACGGATCTCGCCAAAAAACGAGTGCGTTGTCACACGTGCCTCGAGGTGGTCACTCCGGACGGTGAACTGTGTCCCGCTTGTGCCGAGCCGCTCATTGCGACGCGAAGTTTTTTCTTCCGACCGGGTGTTTCAGGGGGCAAACCTCCGACGTGGCTCGCGCTTCACTGGCGACCTCTGGTCATCGTGACGCTGATGGCTTTGGTGTTCGGGACGGGGATTGCCCTGAGAAACCTTGCGCCGACGCCTTTTTCGATGCCGAAAGCGGCGTCCCGCGCGTCCCTTCCCACGACCCCCGCGCCAACGTGTGCGCAGCCGTGCTGGAACGGAGAAGCTTGTCAGCTGGGCCAATGCGTTTGGCAAAAACCCAATGATGTCGGGCATCTCGGAGACCAACCGCTCCTCGCCGGGCCCTTCAATCTGCCGAAAGACGTCTCCGATGCCATCCCGCTCGATGCCGATCGATTCGCGATCGCGCTCCTCACGGGCATGGAGGTCCATGACGCGCGTACGGGCGCAGCGCTGACGCTCGTGAGCGACGCGCCGCAACTTCGCGCCTTGGTTCGTGTGGGCGAACGGCTCTACGGAACATCGCCGCAACGCGTTTACGTCATCGATCCCGCGACGACCGGGTTGCTCAAGACAATCGATCTCGGAGCTCCCGTCGGGCAAGTGTCTGTCGGGGCAAACGGTCGCCGAGCGCTATTGTCGCTGCCCAGTCAACACGCCGTCGCGATCATCGCGACCGAATACGATGCGGAAATCGATCGCATTCACTTCGGCGACGACGCTGTCGGTCCCATGGGCGTCGATGATACGGGCATGCGAGCGCTCACCACGACCGGCCTGGTGCCTCTGCCGGGCTTGCCGAATGTCGCCGGTGGTGTCGTTTATGCCTTCGATCCAAGCCGTCTCGCATCGCAACAGGATCGCGTGCGCACATCGATGGAAGGCAACCCCGTCAGCGTGCTCATGACCCCCGACGGCACGTGGAGCTACGTCGCCCTGCGCGCCGAAAATGCGCTCGTTCCGCTGGAATGGTTGCCTTCCGGAGCGGTTCGTCGAAGCGAACGCATGCCGACGTGTCGTGAGCCGGAGCAAATCGAGCTGGTTCGTCAGGGCCGTAGGGCGCTCGTGCGTTGTCACGAAGGTCGAGCGCTCGAGGTCTTTGATCTGCGCAAAAACGTGGTGATGCGTCGAGTTGCCTTCAACGGACGCGCGACGGATTTGGTCGTTTCGCCGGATGGAGAGATGGCGCTTGTGACCCTGACAAACGATGGTGTCGGAGGCCTGGCGCTCGTGGATTTGCAATCGTACGCGGTGACGGTGTTGCCTTTGTCGGCCGAGCCCACGCGTGTGCGTCTCACGGCGGATGGGCGGATGGCGCTGGTGCTCTCCGACCGCGCCAAAGTCGCTTGGGTGGTTCGATGACCCAGCGTCGAGTGGCCTGTTCGAGGTGTGGAAAGCCGCTCATCGAAGGTGCCCGCAAGTGTCCGCATTGTCGGACGTGGTTGGTCGAGCGTGAAGAATCGCATGCGCCGAAGGTGGTTCTGGCGGGCGTAGCGATTGTCGGGACAATCTTCGCGGTGGCGGTGGGTGATCGTCGTTCACCGGTGCAAGAAGCTCCGCCGCTCACGACGATGACCTTGGACAGCGCGAAACCATCGGCGGCAGCAGCTGTTCCCGAGGCTCCGCGTCCGGCATCGATCGGTCCGGAGATCGAGCCCGAGCCCGAACCGCCTCCTCCGGCCGATCCGAAAAAATTGTGGCGAACGCGCGAGATTTCGATCGGTGACGTGCATCCGCTCGACGTCGTGTTTCATCCGAAAGGCACGAGCGTGTACGTCAGCGCCGACGATGCGACGTTGCGCGAATACAGCCTGAAAACAGGCGAAATGATCCACAAGGCTTCGATGCCGGCGCAAGGCGATGAAATTCGTCTCGTCTTCGATCGCTACGTCGCGGTGCTGCGCCATCAAGATGCGGGGCGAATCCCGGTGATGGACACGAGCGCTTGGGATCGGGATCCCATCTTGCTCGACGTGGGCCGTTCGCCCGGTGAAATCATTCCGTTGCCTGATGGGCGAACGGTTCTCGCGGCGACGATCGACGGCAAACGTCTCGTGCGTTTTGATCTCCCAACCGGCGACCGTATCGCGGACATGACGCTCCCGCACGCAACGGGCCAGCTGTTCCTCGTGCGTGCCGAGGATCGCCCGTATGTCGCGGCGATGGGTGCGCTTTCGCATGGGGGACGAGCGGCGGGGGCGTGGGTCGATTTGTTCGATCCCACCGAGCAGCCTTTCGGGGCGACGCGTCGAAGCATTTATGTCGGGCGTGAGCCGCGGATCGGGGCGGTTTCGCGTAAAGGCGAAGTGCTGTTTTTCCCGGACCGAGTGTCCAATCGGGCCGTGGCTTTGATCGTCGCGGGCACCACGACCCTTCGTTCGACGGCGGTTGGAGCAAGTCCCGAGCAAGGGTTTTTCATGAACGACGATCGTCATGGCGTAACCCTCGACAGCAAGGCCCGAACCGTATCCGTCGTTGATTTGGCCACGATGAAGGTCGAAACGACGTTGATGCTCGACGGGGTTCCTTCGACCGGCGCGGTTTCTCCGGACGGACGGACGTTATTCGTTTCTTTGGGTGGATCCGAATGGCCTCCCAAAGGCCGTGGACTTTCCGTGATTGCGGGTGATCCACCGCGCGTCGTGACGACGCTCGAGACCGACGAAGGGGTCAGTGCCGTCGATGTTTCCCGAGATAACGCGCGGGCGGCGGTTGCCTCGTATTACGGCAAATCCATTTTCATCATCGAGCAATAAACAGGTTTTTCCCGAATCGAGCTCGGGTGCGTTCGGCATTGTCTTTGCTGCGTCCGGCGGCCGGAGGTCGTCGTGTTGTTCCTACGCACCAGCCTTGCAGTGTTCGTACTTGCTTCGCTTTCGTTTGTCGGATGCAAGTTCACCCAGACAAACGAAGCTGAGCCATCCAAAGCTCGCGGTCCGATTCCCGACATTCAAGCCAATCCACCGGTTTCTTCGGTGCCTTCGTATTTCATTGCGCGACGGGATACTCGGCGTTGTGCATTTCCCACGTGCGGCGGGGTTTTCGTCGCGGCCGTGAATCAATCGGTCACGAGGTGTGCCCGCGGATCTTATGCGAAAGAATGCTACGTGCCCACGCTCGATTACACGGCGTACGAAGCATCCGTCGATGCGGAGCCGATTGTCCAGGGCGGTTTGGATATCAACTTCGACACCACGCGGGTGGTTTTACTGGGTACGATTCGACCGACCCTTCAAGGGATGGGGACGTTGCGTGTGCAAATGGCGTGGGTGGCGAACGAAACGCACCAAATTACGGGCAGTTTCTATGACGCTCGCGTCAACGGCATCGTTTGCATTGCGGCGCCGTGCCCGAGTTACGACCAAGAACTCCTCAATCGCGGCTCGGTGATGCCATTTCATGGTTTCGACTTCGCCGCCGTGCCCGAGCATGCGAGTGACGGCACGTATACGACGCCGGCGTTGAATTCGACCGAAGGTTTGGTCGTTGCGGGAGAAAACGTCATCGAGGAAGCTGCGGGACCTGCGGGGCAGGGGACGTTTTTGCAGGCTTCGCAAGTGTTCATTCCGGTGAATGGGATGGCGCTGGGACGGAACGATGCGCCGGTGAACGAACCGCCGCAACCTTCTCGCGCGGAATGACGCAACTCGAAATAGAAATTCCCGCGGTTTCGCCGCATCGCGTCGGTCGAGAATGCTTGCGCAATGCCATTTTTTTTGAGAAATTGCATTCGTGCCTTGCGCGCCGATCACCACCCAGCGACTGCGAATGATCCCCATGACGCTGAAGATCGTCGAGGCTGTGCTCGATGGACGTCGTGAGGACACGGAAGTGCTCATTGGGGCGCGAATGCCTGCGACATGGCCGGGCCGGGCGCTCGTGGAGCGGGCTTTTCTTGCGCGGCTCGACGAAATTCGCGCCAACCCCGACCATCGTTTGTGGGGCGATCGAGTCGCGGTGACGCGTGATTCCGACCCTCGGGTCATTGGCAGCGTGATTTTTCACGGCGGTCCGGATCATCGGGGCGCGGTGGAAGTTGCCTACGGCATCGAGGAAGAATCGCAGCGACAAGGGTTTGGCCACGAAGCGGTACATGCCGCGGTATTGTGGGCATTTGGTGAACCAGACGTGCACATCGTGCGCGCTTCCACGTTCACTTGGCACTCGGCATCTCGGCGAATCCTCGAAAAAATAGGTTTTCGTGTCGTGGGCACGGCCGATGACATCCTTGGCGAAATGCTCGAATATGAAGTCACGCGCCCGCAATTTGTGTCCTAGGTCGCGCAGGCACCTCGATTGATTTCACGTGGCAAAGTCGTTGTCTGCTGGTTTTTCGCGTTCGGCTTGGAGTAAGCTCGGACAAAGCGGGACGAGCATGCCGAGTGAACATCGATTTGGGCAACGTGGTGGGACGTGGTTGATTGCAACCTTGGCGGCGATGGCGTGCCTTGGAACTGCGGGAATTTCGTGGGCTCAGGTTGCGCCGGACGAACCTCCGCCCCCACCTGAAGGCATCGAGCCGAGCGAAGTTGCGGTGGATCCGACGCCGCTCGATCCGTCGCCTCCGCCGGTGTACACGCCTCCGCCTCCGCCGGTGTACATGCCGCCGCCTCCGCCGCCATACGTTCCGCCGCCGATTCCGCAAAAGCCCAACAATCGGTATTTCTTGCAAGTCGGTATTTGGCCGGAAGCCGAACGGTTCGCGGGCTTGCTTCAGTTTGGCCTGGTCGAACCAAAAGCGCAGAAGATCTTCGCGCCATTGCAATTGGGGCTGTTGGGGGCCGAAGCCCGCGAGTTTTCCGGATTGGCGCAAGTCGGCTTGATTCGCACGGAGACAAAACATGTTTTTCGTGGCGGAATGCAAGTAACGCTCGGCCGCAACCTCGTCGATGAATATTACGGCGGCGTGCAGTTTGCCGTGTATCGTAATGCCGCGTCGGATATTTTTGCCGGCGTCGCTCAGATCGGGTTGATTCGAAACGACACGAAGCGATTTGCCGGTTTATTGCAATTGGGTGCGCGCAACAGCGCCGACGCATTCATCGGTGCTTTGCAGATGGGCGCGTACAACGTCGTCGGCAATGGCTTCGAATACAACGAAGATGATTACGATTATGGTGGACGACGAGGTGGTGGGTTCGTCGGTGGCGTGCAATTAGGCGCGTACAACAAGATCGAACAGGGCAATTTCAACGGCCTCATGCAGCTCGGCGGAGGCAACAACATTGCACACGGCGCATTTCGAGGGGTTGTGCAGGCCGGGCTGCTCAATGGGGTCGAGCATGGATTCAATGGTTTGGCGCAAATAGGTTTGGCCAGTTATGCCGGCAATGGTTTTCGCGGTTTTGGTCAATTCGGCGTGCTCAACATGAGCGAAGACGACTTTTACGGCGTGGCCCAGGTCGGCGCGGTCAATCTCGTTTTGGATGACAGCTTCAAGGGATTCGGGCAATTCGGGGCCGTCAACTTCGTCGAAGAGGAATTCGACGGTGTCGCTCAAATCGGCGGACTTGCCAATTGGGTTCACGACAGTTTCAATGGCGTCGTGCAAATGGGCGGCGTGTTCAATTACGTGCGTGACGACTTCAACGGGGTGTTTCAGATCGGGGCCTTCAACTTCGTCAAAGAAGACTTCTCCGGCGTGGCGCAAATCGGCGCGGCCAATTTTACCAATGACGAACACATCGGCGCGCAGCTCGGTGTTTTCAATCATGTCGACGACCAACTGTACGGCTTGCAAGCCGGCGTCGTGTCCATCGCGGAAGAAGCCGAAGGCGCGCAGCTCGGCGCGGTTAATTACACCGACCGTCTCAAGGGCCTGCATCTCGGCATTTACAATGAAGCTCGGCAAATGAAAGGCGTTCAAATCGGCCTCATCAATCGCACGGGACGTCTGCGCGGCGCGCAAATCGGCTTGATCAACCTCTCCAAGCACGGAGGGTTTCCGTTTTTCCCCATTCTCAATGTGGGATTGTGAAGACGAAAATCAGCGCGTGGCGGTGATTGAATAGGCTTGGTTCACGCACGGCGTTCCAAGTCCTCCGAAGCAGTCGCAATCAGGCCCGACAAACTTCAATTCATACGTGCCCGTCCACGTATTCGCGTTGGTAAAACTGCCCGTCAGGCGATACGTCTCGGCGCATCCGCCCGCAATCGTGGCCTGATTGCTGAAACTGCCCGACGGACACGTCGTGGCATTGCCGATCATCGTCGTGGGATTGGACGGCGACGAAGCGATCGTCGCGCCGTTGTTCGAGAAAATGAACGAATTGACGCTGACGCTCACGAGCCCGAAGCAGCACGTGTAATTCACGGGGGCGCCTTGAATGAGGTACGTTCCATCCGGATCGCACATATTGATTTCGAGCTGGCAGGTCGAGTCGCACCCATCGCCCGAAGTCGTATTGCCGTCGTCGCAATTTTCGCCGATGTCGATGGTATTGTTGCCGCATAAACTGCAGCTCGTCGTATTGAGCGAGCAATTGGCGTTGCAGGTCAACGTGCCGCTGCCGAAGCCTTGCGATTGACAGGTTTTTCCACCGAGATTGCCGCCGTCGCAAGCTTCGCCCGGATCGATTTGCCCGTTGCCGCACAACGTACAGCCGCTCGTATTGAGCGAACAATTGGGATTACACGACAACGTTCCTCCGGCAAACCCTTGCGATTGACACGTTTTTCCGCCCAGGTTCATGCCGTCGCACGCTTCACCCGGTTCGATGGCGCCATTGCCGCAGAACGTGCACCCGTTCGTATTGAGCGAACAATTGGGGTTACACGCCAAGGTTCCTCCCGTAAAACCTTGCGATTGACACGTTTTTCCGCCCAAGTTCATGCCGTCGCACGCTTCACCCGGTTCGATCGTGCCATTACCGCACGGATTGCACGCCGTCGTATTGAACGAACAGGTCGACGTGCAGCTCAAGGTGCCTCCACCATACCCGAGCGAAATGCAGGTTTGTCCGTTCAGGTTCATGCCGTCGCAAGCTTCCGTCCCGTTGATGACGCCATTGCCGCACGGATTGCATCCGGAAGTATCGAGCATACACGTCGGGGAACAGGAAAGTTGTCCGCTCCCGAAACCCTGAGAAATGCACGTTTGCCCCTGGAGATTACCGCCGTCGCACGCTTCACCCATGTCGATGATTTGATTTCCACAGGGATTGCAGTTCGACGTATCGAGCGTGCACATCGACGTACAAGCCAATTGCCCGCTGCCATATCCCAGCGAAATGCAGCTTTGTCCCGCCAAGTTCGGCCCGTCGCACGATTCGCCGATGTTGATCGTTCCGTTGCCGCACGGATTGCAGTTCGACGTATCGAGCGTACATGCGGCCGTACATCCGAGGTTTCCTCCGCCAAACCCTTCCGTGATGCACGTCTTGTTGTTCAGGTTCATGCCGTCGCAAACTTCGCCCATGTCGATCATTCCATTGCCGCACATACTGCAAGCGGTAAGATCAAAGTAACAATCGGGCGTGCACGTGAGCATTCCGCTGCCGAACCCTTCGGTCACGCAGGTTTTTCCGTCCAAATTCATCCCATCACATTGTTCCGTCGGATCCACGTTGCCATTTCCACATCGGCAAATGCGCAAATCATGTTTGCAATCCGGCGAGCAATCGGGATTGGCGCCGCTCATGGGGAAGCCCAGGCTTTGGCACGTCGCCGTGACGAGCGGATCGCCTTGCGCATCGAAATCGCAATCCTCCCCGAGATCCGTTTGAATCTTCCCGTCACCGCAGGATTTGCACGGCGTCAGGTCGAGCGTGCAATCGGCTTTGCACGAAAGAGGTCCTCCGACAAACCCCAAGTCTTCACAGGTTTTCGTGGTCGCTCCGTCGCACGCTTCGCCGGGATCCTCGACGCCATTGCCGCATTCCGGTTTGGGCGATCCACCCATTCCGCCCATGCCGGACGTCCCTCCGGCCCCGCCGATTCCGCCCGCGCCGCCGATTCCTCCGGCCCCGCCTTTGCCACCCATACCCGCCGCGCCGCCTTGGCCTCCTGCGGATTCACCGCCTGTACCGGACGAACCATTCCCCGACGTCGACGCGTGCGTCGTGTCCGTACCTTCGGCGCATCCCACCAACGCGATGGATACGCCAAGCAAGGCCGTTGCGAGTAAGCGCATGAGATCCTCCAAATGCAGAGACTACGCGAATCGAAAAAACGTGGCGAGCGGAATGAATGACTTGGCGCCCGGAGCTCTTGTCGACCCAATCGATGCGGCCCGCGACCGACTTGCGCATCGAAAGAAATTCCTCTGTTCGTTCACCCGAATCTCGCGTACGATAATTCAGACTCAGCACAGATCCGTTCCCTCAACGCATTGATGAAGACAATCGCCCGGATCGAGTATCCGTATCCAGGGCAGCATCGGGACAGGAATATGAAGCGCAAGATGAGTACGTTCACGCGTATGCAGCGAGTCGCACCCCCGAGTGGGACGACATCATCCGGATCGACGACGGATGCGCAGCCGACTGCGGAACTTGCGGCGATCGTCGCCGAGCTTTCACCGCACGGTTTGTCGCTCCTGCTCTCCCAAGCGCGAACGTTGCGTGACGAAGAACGGCGTCGCGGTTCCAGGCCTCCGCTGATGACGCTGTCGCTGCGCGAATTCGTGACCCGGGTGCAGGAAGCCGCCGATGGCGCCATCACGGGAACGTTTGGGAACAAAGTGTTTGTCTCGGCGCTCTATCGGTTGTTCGAAGAGCGAGGGGAAGCGTCGGGCTGCGGTTTACCGGAATTCAAGGAGCGGCTGCTCACCGCCCATCGCGCCGGGCTTCTGATCCTCGAACGATGCGAAATGCTCGACCGGAACGATGCGACGATGACCAAGTCGGAAGTGAAGTACTTGGGCGCGACGTATCACGTCGTGGTTCGTAAAGGACGAACGTAGTCCTGTCCCGCCAAACTCAATTCAACCCATACCATTTCTTTGTTTCCGGCTTCATCCAGACGATGAGCAGAGGAATCGTCACCGGCAAACAACACGAATTCCACAACATGCTGAGGCCGATCAAGACCACCGCGAGCGTATAGGCCCATTTGGCACGTCCGGCGAACAGCGCAATCGCATGCGGGATCAATAGAATGGCGGCGATGACCGTAACGAAGAAACCGACGATCCATTCGCCAGTCGAAACACCGCCTGCGCCCGCGTGTTTCATGATCGGTTCGAGCATCAGCCACAAGCCGAACCCGAAAAACCCGAGAAGGCACAAAATCATGAACCCCGCGTAAATCCGAAAATAGTAAACCGCTTCGGGGGGCCGCTCTTCCTCCATCAGCAATGGTGTGCCCGGAGGTGCTCCCTGCGGAATGAAAATCGGACCTTGACTCATGCGCTCGTTTTCTCCGACCCGGGTTGGTCGTGTCCTTTTTTCATCATGGCCCGATTTCTCGAGCTCGGCCAAGCGTCGGCTCATCGCTCGCCAATCGTTCGCAAGCCAAAGGATCCGCTCGGTTCAGGTCGTCGAGCAATTGCTTGATGCCGCGCCTCGAACCGTAATAATTCGACGCATCGTGGTCGGCTTCGGTGATGCAGGCACGCACGAGCGAACGTGAAATCGCCGGGAAACGCAGTGTTTCGAGGGCCATCGTCCACAATCCGTCGATATAGTTTTGGTCGGCGGGAAATTCGAGCAATCCGGCCAGCGTCAAGAGCACCGCGGCTCGTTTGTGCGCGATCGTTTCAAAACAGGGATCGGGAAGTAGCCCGATATCGAAAGCCCGCCACATCGCATCCGCGGCGCAAAGCAATCGTTTGTATTCCTTGCCGGCGTGGGACAGGTGCGCGTGAAATAGAATTTCCGCCTGCACCGTCGACGGGCCCGAGGTCGCCTTCAAGTAACGACATACGGAGGGCAATCGTCCGACGTTTTCGTCCGGCAAACCGCCCTGAACATCCGCCGGCGGCTCCTTTTCGCTGAAAAAGCCGCCCGACTGAAACGCATAAAAGAGCTCGGTTTGTCCGGGAAGGCTCTCCCACAAATTCGAGTATTGCGTGACTCGGTTCATGCTCCCGGCCGACCACGCCAAACCCGTTGCCGCATCGCCTCCGATTTGCGACGCCGCGACGCCCGGATCCCGCGCGGTCATGGATGCGCGCACGTCTTCGGCGATGTCGGCCAGATTGAAATCCAAAAAGCCGTCGTACATATCGGCTTTGCCATCCCGATTGACGTCTTGGAAACGCCGCCACACGAGCGGATTGCTCGGGCCCACGAATTGCGAAAACCCCGGAAATCGCCCCTGCTTGTGATACCATTGCACGCGCTGCACCCGCGCTTCGATTTGCTTGTGCGTTTCTTTGGCACACATCCCTTGCAAAATCGCGTGGAAACAATCGGCACCTTCCGATTCCGTCAGTTTGCCGCTCGAGTCCGTCCGGAAATACGTGGAATCCCACGACGAATAAATGTCGGCGTCGGGGAAAATACGCGAAATCGCAAATCGCGTGGTCAAGCCGGCACATTGGGAATTGAGCATCAGCTTGTAGCCCGATTGCCGCACTTTCGTCATCGATGCGCGCATATCGTACGACCCGAGCTGTGCGTGGCGATTGATCATCACGCCCGTGAAGAAGTCGCTGCCCATTTCGTGGTTTTCGTCATCGGGCCGGGCCGAACGCGCAAACAAAAGCACCGGTTGACCATGCGGATTCTTGAAGGGAGCTTCGAAAACCCGGTACGTCGCTCCCCAAGGCCCCGCCGGCGTACCATCCGGCACGGGTACTTCGCGAAAATTGAATTTCTGCAGGAAAATATCCACTTCGCCGTCGTGGAAATCATGGGCCGAGCACATCGCAAATCGCCACGGTCCATTGAGCATTTCATACGGCGGAGCTTCGCGAACCAGCGATTTGACCAGCGACCGAACACGATCCGCATCGGACGGGGACAACGCCGGCGCTCGCAACGACAACAAGGAAATGGCATGCGCACGCAAAGCCGGCATTGCATTCGTTCCCTGCTCGCGTTCCACCAGGCCGAACATCTCGGCGGCGGCGATATCCGCAATCGACCGAAAATCAGGATCACGCAATACGGTGGCTGCCAGATGCGACAACACCGTGAGCACGGCCGAACGATTCTGTGCCGCATCCGTCGGCTTACTCTTCGCAAAATCGCTCGTCACGGCGGTCGCGCTCAGCGCCCCGCGCAATTGTTCGATCAACCCCGGCGCTTGCGCCGCGGTCAATCGCTCCGGTCGCAATGGTGCGTCGGGGCGAAACACGCTGGGAGGGAAAAGCCGCTCGAACGTTGTGGTTCGTCGGGACGATACCCATCGGGCGGCGCGGAGTAAAACGGTACTTGCGTCGATGCCTTTGGGCGAAGTCCGACCATCGGGCGAGAAGGAACCGTCCGGCATTAACCAAAGATCATTTGCGGGGGTGAGCGCGACGGCCTGCAGAGACGCCGGAGGTTGCTCGAGCGAAAGGGTGATCAAGTCTTCAAGGCGGCGACGAACGGCCGAGCGGCCCGGAAAAACGATTCGTACGGCTTTGTGGCGGCGCGTTTCGAGCAGCTCCGTGGCATAACCGGAGCCTGCTTCCAGCAGCGTTACCGCATAATCACGGTCGCCCACGAGCAGCAGATGCGTGCCCGGCGTTTGTTGCAGGCGGGTCCACGCGGCGGTCGTTTCCGCGCCGGCGGCGACGAGGCGCACGGCAAAGTCGACTTTGGAGCCCTTCGAATCTACGACGCGAACGAACGTGTTTTCCGGCATCACACGCCTCCCGCGGCGAGGGTCGCGCAATCATTCGGAGCAATCAATGGAAAACGATCGCGGCGCAACAAATGGTCGCGTCGTCCGAGTCGCTTGCGTTACGGTGCGGCGCATGGATCTCGAAAACATCGGAGAACTTCGGGTATACGCACGCGGGGGCGTCGACCGTGCGGGTGGAGGCAATGGTCCCGCCATTCTGCTTTGCCATGGGTTTGGCGCACCGGGTAATGACCTCGTCAACCTCGCGCGGGTCATCGATGTCGGGCGTGAAACGCGATGGTTTTTCCCGGAAGCACCCCTCGAAGTGGCCGTGGGCCCGGGCATGCGGGGACGAGCATGGTGGGACATCGGCATGGACGAGCTCATGATGCATTTGATGCGCGGCGACATCGCGGCCGCGATGAAGCGCCTCGATGAAGTTCCCACCGGCCTCGAAGCGGCGAAAACCGCCTTGTCGAGCGTCATCGAAGGGCTGGAAAAACATCACGGCGTCAAGCGGGATCGTCTGATCATCGGCGGGTTTTCTCAAGGCGCGATGCTGGCCACCGAAATGTTCGTTTCCGCGGACGAACCATTTGCCGGCCTTGTGGTTCTCTCCGGAACACGTTTGGGAGGCGAGAGGTGGAGCGCCGGTTTGTCTCGGCACGGCGCGAACCTTCACGCTCTCGTGACGCACGGAAGGCGGGATCCGCTTTTGCCTTTCGGTCGCGCCGAAGTTCTGCGCGACATGATGACGGCGGCCGGAGCGCACGTGACGTGGGTGCCTCACGGTGGAGCGCATGAAATCCCTGCGGTTTGTCTCGACGCGCTCGGGACATTTTGCCGTTCACGTTTGCCCGCCTCGTCCTGATTTTCCATAACGCAGGTTTTTCGTTCGTCGTTGCGTTTTCCGCACGGCGCACGACGTGCTCGACCGACGTTCCGAACCTCGGCCCGCTTCATGCAGTGCTCGAGCTCGGGAGTGACTCATGATGTCGAAACGACGCGCGGCGGTTTGGGCGGTGGTGTTGGGTCTTTCTTCGTCGGCGACGGCCTGCGTTGCGTATGTCGACGACTCGGAGACGGAGGAAGTCGATTCGTCGGAAAATGCGCTCGACGTTCGCTTCGAGCGCCCGCGTATTCGTCGCCCCAATCCCATGGATCCGGGACGGCGCCTTTTGTTTTGTTTGCCCGATCCTCGCCGCAGTTACGTTTCGCGCGATCCGGACCAATGTGCCGCGATCCGATTCTTTTGCGCCGAGGGCGAGGCATTTTTCGATCGTTGCGGCTGTGGATGTTTCGTGGGTCGAGCTCCGTGAGAGTCTTTACAGGGGCATTTGTCGACGATATAGCCTTGCCGTTCGCAAACGAGCAGGTGAGGCCCGATGAGCGAGAAAAACCAATCCAAGAAATGCGATCACGACGTCGTGATTTGGGGAGCAACGGGGTTTGTCGGGCGCCTCATCGCCGAATACATGGCCAAAATCCAACCCTCGGTGCGTTGGGCTCTTGCGGCTCGCAGTCGGGCCAAACTGGAATCATTGCGCGCGGACATCGCCCGCGACTTTCCGGCCATTGAAAAAATTCCGCTCCTCGAAGCCAATGCCGATGACCCCGCGTCGCTCGACGCGCTGGCCTCCAAGGCGCGCGTGATTGCAACGACCGTCGGTCCGTATGGTATGTACGGGAAAAACTTGGTGGGAGCGTGCGTTCGTCACGGAACACATTATTGCGATTTGACGGGTGAAGTGCCCTTCGTACGTTGGGCCATCGACGAACATCACGAAGCCGCCAAAGCCTCCGGTGCGCGCATCGTCCCCATGTGCGGATTCGATTCCATTCCATCCGACCTCGGAGTGTTTTTCCTGGCCGAGGAAGCCAAACGCCGCGGCAAGAAACTCGCCGATGTGCGCGGGTTTGTCATGGACGCCAAAGGTGGCATGAGCGGCGGCACGGTCGCGAGCATTCTGCTCCTGAGCGATCTCATCATGAAGGATCGCTCGATCGCCAAACTCATGGCGGATCCCTACGCCCTCAGTCCGGATCCGAGTCGCGAGTCGGGACTCGACGAGCCCGATCGTTTCTCTCCGCGATTCGATTCCACGCTCGACGGTTGGGGGGCTCCGTGGTTGATGGCCGGGGTCAACTCGCGCGTCGTCCGGCGTTCGAACGCCTTGTTCGGCCACGCGTACGGTCGTCATTTCCGGTACACGGAAGAGCTTTTCATGCCCGGAGGCCGTCTGGGGTTTGTCCCGGGCATCGTCATCTCCGGGGCGATGGTCGCGGGTTTTTCCTCACTGGCCATCCCGGCCGTGAAGAAGTGGATCGCCGCGAAAATGCCGCCGGGCGCCGGGCCTTCGAAAGAAGAGCGTGAACGCGGGCGTTTTACCCTGCGTTTCTTGGGACGCTTCGAAGGCGACGCGTCTCCGACCGTGTGCGTACGCGTCACCGGTCGAGGCGATCCCGGTTATCTGGCAACTTCGCGCATGTTCGCCGAGTCCGCGTTGAGCTTGGCGTGTGATCCCGTCCAACCAGGGTTCGAAGGGGGCGTGCTGACGCCGGCGACGGCGATGGGGATGAACCTCGTCGAGCGCCTTCGCCGGGCCGAGATGACGTTCGAGGTCGAGTTGATCCGCTGAAATGCAGGCGGTTCGAAGGACGTCGGGCGTCGATGACGTGCCGGTTGGTCACGCCGGTCGAAGCTTCGAACTTGAGGGCGAGCAAACTTCCACGGATGCCCGCAGAGCACGACGGCAAAAAATTCCATGCTGGATGCTTGCGTCTGTCCGGTGTTTGGAGTGACGATTCGCGAAACAGCAGTCGCGTCGTTGGCGCCCCGTCGTGTCGGGTGAAGCAGCCGAGGTTCGACGCTTCAGGATTTTTCGTTCAGGAGAGAATCGTGAAACAAACGCACAGAGGCAAGGGCTCGTTTCATCATCGTTTGCTTCGACGCTCGATGGCGGCGAGTTGCTTGATGGCGGTTGCGGGTTTGTCAGCGGGAGCTTCGGCACAAGATGCGCCGGTGTCTCCGGGGCTGGCCCTGAATCGCTTCAATCCGGCCCCGGCCGGAGATCGCATGTTCGGTGTGCAATCGGCGTACGTTGCCGGCGAATTGACGCCGCACGCGGCGCTGCTTTTCGACTACGCACGAAATCCGTTGGTCCTCAAAACATTGGACTCCAACAAGCTCGGCGCGGTCGTCAGCGATCAGCTTCACCTGCACATCAACGCGGGGTTTGCGTTTGGCAACAAGGTGAACTTCAACATCTCGTTTCCCATCGCGTTGATGCAAGCCGGTGACAGTCCTTCGGGCGGCGGGCTGAATTTCACGTCGCCGAGTGGTTTGGCCGCGGGTGATTTGCGTTTCGGCGCGCGGGTGAATTTGATCGGCAACTACTGGGATCCATTCCAGTTGGCCGTCGGTGGTTACGTTTGGCTTCCAACGGCCGATTCGAGCGAAGGATCGTTCGTCGGTGAAGGTGCGCGTGCGCTTCCGCAGGTGATCGCGGGCGGTCGCGTCAAAGAGAGTCTCGTGTGGTCGTTCGACTTGGGACCGGATCTTCGTCGGGCCGTTGTTTACGGTGGTCCAACGGGCACGGCGCAAGGAACGACGTTCCGCATGGGTGCGGGTGTCGGCTTCTTGCTTGCGGGTGGCAATTTGCAGATTGGTCCCGAAGCGAGCGTCGGGTTTGTCCTGGATAATGACAACGACACGCCCATCGAGCGGTCGACGAACATGGAAGTGATGCTCGATGCGCGGTATCGCTTCTTGGAGAATTTCGAGTTCGGCGTCGGGGCCGGGCCCGGCATTACGTCGGGTATCGGCACGCCGCAGGTGCGCGCGATCGGCATGCTCGCGTATTCGCCGAAGATGAAGAAGCCGCTGCCGCCTCCGCCTCCGGACACGGATGGTGACGGCATTTTGGATGCGAAGGACGCGTGTAAAGACGTCAAGGGCGTCGAGAACGCCGATCCGGCGAAGAATGGTTGTCCGCCGGACACCGACGGCGATGGCATCATCGACGCAAAGGACGCCTGCGTGCCGGTCCCGGGGGTTCCGAGTGACAATCCCGCGAAGCACGGTTGCCCGCCGGATACGGACGAAGACGGCATCATCGATGCGGAAGACGCGTGCAAGGACGTCAAGGGCGTCGTGAACGCGGACAAGGCCAAGAATGGCTGCCCGCCGGACAAGGATGAAGACGGCGTGATCGATGCCGAAGACGCATGCGTCGACATCAAGGGTCTGAAGACGACGGATCCCGCGACAAACGGTTGTCCGGGCGATACGGATGGCGACACCTTCCGCGACGACAAGGACGCTTGTCCGAACGAAAAGGGCAAGGCGGATCCCGATCCGACCAAGAACGGTTGCCCCGTTGCCGTTCGCGTGACCGAGACGGAAGTTCTCATCTTGCAGCAAGTGCAATTCGATACGGCGAAGGCGACGATCAAGAAGGTCTCCGATCCGCTGCTCGATGAAGTCGCCGGCGTGTTCAAGGAACATCCGGAACTGACGAAGATCGAAGTGCAAGGTCACACGGACAACAAGGGTGTGCCGAGCATGAACAAGAAGTTGTCACAAGACCGAGCGGAGAGCGTGAAGAAGGCACTCATCGCTCGCGGCGTCGCCGGCGATCGTCTCGTTCCGAAGGGTTATGGTCAGGACAAACCGGTCGGTGACAACAAGACCGACGAAGGACGTCAGCAGAATCGTCGCGTGCAGTTCGTGATTCTCGAGAAGGTGCCCAAGGGCTCGGTTCCTCCGCCGCCCGCGGACACGAAGCCTGCGGACACGAAGCCCGCGGACACGAAGCCCACGGACAAGAAGCCTGCGGACACGAAGCCCGCGGACACGAAGCCTGCGGACACGAAGCCTGCGGACAAGAAGCCTGCGGACGCGAAACCTGCGGACAAGAAGCCTGCGGACACCAAGCCCGCTCCGGCGAAAGCCCCGGCGCCTGCGAAGGCTCCCACGCCCGCGAAAGCCCCGGCGCCTGCGAAGGCTCCCACGCCCGCGAAAGCTCCCACGCCCGCGAAGGCACCCACGCCCGCGAAGGCTCCCACGCCTACGAAGAAGTAAGGCGTTTTCGGCGCCGTTCGGCGTCGGCACGTAACGAGACAAACCCCGGACATCGTTCGCGATGTTCGGGGTGGCGCCTTCTTTGCGCCGAGTCTCGGCCGTTTTACATCAAAAACCATAAGTGAGCGGTTTCGCGTCGCGTGCCGGCACGAGCGTCGAGAGCGTTTGTGTTTGTCGGAGCGTGTCCACTTTCGGGTCCTTGATTGCGCTCACGAAGTGATCCGCAGCGGTTTTTTGGCGGGCCCCGGGATCTCGTTTGCCCCGCGGAAATGGCTGCCGAGCTCATTTTTCCCTTGCGTTTGCCGTGGAAACACAAGCACGAAATTTCCGCGCGAAGTTACTTGCATCGCGAACGCGACCTGAGTGAAGATGCGCCCCGTGCCTCGAACCGGCTCTACCTTCGCTTGGAGGTCGATAGCTGTGTCGGCGTGGTTTGGGTGCTGTTTCAGGAGTGGATCGTGATTCAAATGCGTAGGGGAAAAGGTTCGTTCTATCATCGCTCGATTCGACGCTCGATCGCTGCAACCTGCATGCTCGCTCTGGCCGGCTTGACGTCAGCCGCGTCGGCCCAGGATGCGCCGGTTTCTCCGGGTCTTGCGTTGAACCGCTTCACTCCGGCGCCCACGGGCGATCGGATGTTTGGTGTGCAGTCGCCCTATGTTGCAGGTGAGCTGACGCCGCACGCCTCGCTCCTCTTCGACTACGCACGCAATCCGTTGGTGCTCAAAACAGCCGATAAGGAAGCGCTCGGCGCGATTGTCAGCAATCAGTTGTTCTTGCATCTGAACGCCGGTTTTGCGTTTGCCAACAAGGTGAATTTCAATATCTCGTTGCCGGTTGCTTTGTCGCAAGGCGGTGACAGTCCCACGGGAGGAGGCCTGCAATTCACGTCTCCGAGTGGACTTGCGGTGGGTGATTTGCGCTTCGGCGCGCGTGTGAATTTGATTGGATCGTACTGGGATCCATTCCAGTTGGCCGTGGGCGGTTACGTCTGGCTTCCGACGGGCGATTCCGGGGAGAATTCGTTCGTGGGTGAAGGCGCGCGTGCGCTTCCGCAGGTGATCGCGGGCGGTCTCGTGAGCGAGAAGCTCGTGTGGTCGTTCGACTTGGGCGTGGATCTTCGTCGAGCGGTGGTTTACGGCGGCCCGAACGGAACAGCGCAAGGTACGACGTTGCGCACCGGCGCGGGCGTCGGTGTTCTTCTCGCCGACGGCAACTTCCAGGTCGGTCCGGAGATCACGGCCGGGTTTGTCTTGGACAATGACAACGACACGCCTTTCGGTCGTGCGACAAACCTCGAAGCGATGCTCGATGCCCGCTACCGATTCCTCGAGAACTTCCAAGCCGGCGTCGGCGTCGGCGGTGGTCTTTCGTCCGGTATCGGTACGCCGCAGCTGCGCGTGCTCGGCATGCTCGCGTATTCGCCGAAGATGAAGAAGCCCGAGCCGCCTCCGCCTCCGGATATGGACGGCGACGGCATTTTGGATGCGAAGGACGCGTGTAAAGACGTCAAGGGCGTCGAGAACGCCGATCCGGCGAAGAACGGTTGCCCGCCGGATACCGATGGCGACGGCGTGATCGATGCCAAGGATGCTTGCGTGCAGGTCGCGGGGGTTCCGAGTGACAATCCCGCGAAGCATGGTTGCCCGCCGGATGCCGACGAAGACAGCATCATCGATGCGGAAGACGCGTGCAAAGACGTCAAGGGCGTCGTGAACGCGGACAAGGCCAAGAATGGCTGCCCGCCGGATACGGATGAAGACGGCGTCATCGATGCGGAAGACGCCTGCAAAGATATCAAGGGTCTCAAGACCGGCGATCCCGCGACAAACGGTTGTCCGGGCGATACGGACGGTGACTCGTTCCGTGACGACAAGGACGCTTGCCCGAACGAGAAGGGCAAAGCGGATCCCGATCCGACCAAGAATGGTTGCCCCGGCGCTGTTCGCGTGACCGAGACCGAAGTCTTGATCCTCGAGCAGGTGCAATTCGATACGGCGAAAGCAACGATCAAGAAGGTCTCCGATCCGTTGCTCGACGACGTCGCCGGCGTGCTCAAGGAGCATCCGGAATTGACGAAGATCGAGGTGCAAGGACACACCGACAACAAGGGCTCGGCATTCTTGAACAAGAAGCTCTCGCAATCGCGTGCCGACAGCGTCAAGAAGGCGCTCGTCGCTCGCGGCGTCGAAGATGCCCGCCTCATCCCGAAGGGGTATGGTCCGGAAAAACCGATCGGCGACAATGCGACGGACGAAGGTCGTCAAAAGAACCGCCGCGTGCAATTCGTGATTCTCGAGAAGGTGCCGAAGGGTTCGTTGCCCCCGAAGCCTGCGGACACGACCAAGCCCGCGGACACGACGAAGCCTGCGGACACGACGAAGCCTGCGGACACGACCAAGCCCGCGGACAAGAAGCCTGCGGACACGACGAAGCCTGCGGACACGACGAAGCCCGCGGACACGACCAAGCCTGCGGACAAGAAGCCGGCGGACGCGACCAAGCCTGCCGACAAGGCGCCTACGCCTGCGAAGCCGCCTGCACCGGCGAAGGCACCCGCTCCGGCGAAGGCACCCGCACCGGCCAAGGCGCCCGCTCCGGCGAAGGCACCCGCACCGGCGAAGGCCCCCGCTCCGGCGAAGGCGCCCGCCCCGACGAAGAAGTAAGGCGTTCGGCCGAGGTCATCAACACCTCGGCGAAGCGTCTGCTGCAAAGTGCTCACATCGGCCAAGAAACAAGTAGTCTTCTTGGCCGATAGAATCTCACCCCAATAATTCGGTTCATTGCTTATTCACCCATGGAGGTGTCACGTGCATCCGTGTGACAAACCATTTTCGAAGCGGACGGCGCATCGCTGGATCAGGCGTCTCGTGGCGGCTGCCGGACTTGTGGCAGGTGTGTCGGGCGTAATCGATGTTCGAGCCAGTCAAACGACGTTTACGTTCCCTATGCCAAACCCGGGATGGGTGATTGCACGAACGGGCGGTTTGCCCGTGGGGGATATCGAAGGGGACGCTTCGACCGCCCGCGATATCGTCGGCGACGCTGCGCATCCGGCTCTCTACATTGCCTCGGATGCCACGCACTTGTACTTTCGTTTGCGTCTCGACATCGATCCTCGTCAAGCCGCGACAAACATCGGTCCATTCGGCTGGGGCTGTCTCATCAATACCGATGGCGATCCGACCACGTACGAATATGCGACGATTGTGGATGGTGTGAACAACCCCGACGCCATTTATTTTTACAAGAATACGATGACGACGGTGCCCAACAGTCCTGCGGATGCACCGGATATACCCGCGATTACGACGGTGACCGATCCATTGACGGCGGCGGTTGCTCACGCGCAAGTCGTCCCCATTACGCCGGGGAGTTTTGGCGATAACGCCAATGTCGATGATGATTTCTTCATGGACTGGGCGATTGAGCTCGGTCCGGCGTTGGCTGCGGGGTTCAACCCGGCCAATCCCGCAAACTACTATTGCGGCTCGGCAAATAACGGCACGAATATCGGCACGGATTGTCTGGGAACACTTCCCGGTAACACCGGTTGCGGTCCGCTCGATTCGATCTTCACGGATTCGATTGCTTGCGGGCCCTTGGGATGCGCCATTTGCGGTGACGGCCAAAAAGGAGCGGTCGAAGGTTGTGACGATGGCAATCGCACCAGCGGCGACGGTTGCAACAGCGTTTGTCTTCTCGAACTCGGCGAAGCCTGCACGGCATCGAGTGCTTGTGCGAGCGGGGCGTGCGATGCCGTCGATGCGATTTGCGTCTGCGATGAAAACGCCGATTGTTCCGGGGTCCAAGTTTGCAACACGATTGCCGCGCCAAACATTTGCGTGAATCCGGGATGTGGCAACGGCGTCGTCGAACCGGGCGAAGGCTGCGACGACAACAATATGACGAACGGCGATGGTTGTACGAGCGGCTGTTTGATTGAACTGGGCCGTTCCTGTCCGGGCGGATCCGCAACGTGCGCGAGCGGCTTTTGTGATTCGACGGATACGAGGTGCGCATGCGATGAAAATGCCGATTGTCCCGGGGTCGAAGTTTGCAATGTGAACGCCATGCCAAACGCTTGCGTGAATCCGGGTTGCGGCAACCACGTCATCGAACCCGGCGAAGGCTGCGATGATGGCAATAAAGTCGTGGGCGACGGCTGTACGCCCGCTTGTTTGCTCGAGCTTGGACAAACCTGTAGCGGCGCGTCGAGCGACTGTGTCAGCGGGTTCTGCGATTCGGCGGGCAATGTATGCGCCTGCAATGAAGACTCCGATTGTTCCGGTGGAAAACTCTGCAATACGACGGCCAGTCCGAACCAATGTGTCCCGCTCGGTTGCGGAAACGGCGTTCTCGAAGCCGGAGAAGCGTGCGACGACGGAAACACGACCGCGGGAGACGGCTGCAATCTCAGCTGCTTGCTCGAGCTCGGACAAACCTGCGCCATGAATACGTCATGCGCGAGCGGTTTGTGCGATATGAACGTTTGTGCTTGCGACCAAGATTCGGATTGCGTCATGGGCGAAGTTTGCAGGACGAGCAGCGCACCCAATGCATGCGTTCCGCCCGGCTGCGGCAATGGTCGGCCGATGCGGCCTTCGGAATCATCCTGTGC
>CAYSYX010000024.1:27157-32888 GCA_964435055.1 uncultured Polyangium sp.
GAGCTGCGACGACGGCAATACATCTGCGGGTGACGGCTGCGATTCGTCCTGTGCGAAAGAGCTTGGTCAATCGTGCATGAACTCCACCGAATGCGGCAGTGGAAATTGCGACGGCACCGTAAATCAATGCGTATGCGATGAAGATATCGATTGCCAGATGGGCCAAAGCTGCAATTTGGGCGCGAATCCGCATGCATGTGTTCCATTCGGTTGCGGCAATGCGGTCATTGAAACCGGCGAAGGATGCGACGACGGCAATACATCCCCGGGCGACGGCTGCGATTCGTCGTGCCGAAAAGAGCTCGGTGGAATGTGCATGGACGGCATGGAATGCGGCAGTGGAAACTGCGATGGCTCCGTGAATCAATGCGTATGCGACAAAGACACCGATTGCCTGAGCGACGAGGTTTGCGACACCATGGCCAAGCCTCATGCGTGCGTCATACCGCCCAAAGGTGGTTGCCAGGCCGATACCGATTGCATGGGCGGCTTGTTCTGCGACGAACCCTCGGGCACGTGCGTAGCCTGCACTCGGGATAACGAATGCGCGGAGGGGGTTTGCGATGAAATGTCTTTTACGTGCGTCGGGTGCGTGCAGGACAGCGATTGCAACGGGGGTATTTGCGCCGCCGATAGTCGCACTTGCAAACCCAACGCCGTCGTTGTGGAAGGCACGGGCGTTTTGTGCACGTTGACGTCGACATCAACCCATCATGACCATTTGCCCTACGGTCTTTTGGGCCTGCTTGCTCTCGGCGCACTCCGCCGCCGTCGTCGTTGATCGAAATGGCGGTCAAGCTCGCCGGGTATGGATCAAAAACCCCGCCGAAACGCTCCGCCGACGACCAACATCATTCCAAACGTTTCTCGAAAATCGGAAACGGTTGTTCCTGCCAAACATCCGTCGCAATGCATGGCGTCCGCCGGTTCGCTGTGCACGACGAACCACGGCACCAGTCCCGCCATCAAATAGCCTGAAGGTATTGCCGTTCCAAGGGCCAGACTGGGCAAAAAACGTACCTCGCGTCGGGTGACTTGGGCATGTTGCGCCGCGTCGTCGGTGGTGAGGTGATCTTCCGGGCGAGACGGCAGGTTCAGTGGAAAAGCGTGGGCTTCACGGCCGTACGTCACGTAAAGGTTCGTCATGACCATCAGCATTCCGCGTCGAGCGCTCAGATCGATCCCGCCGCGGAGCCACGGTCCCATGCGATCGTAAAAAGGCTGAATGCCTGCCGCGAAAGCCAAAGCGATCGACACGGGGTTTCTTCGGCGTTCGGCCCAAATTCCCCAACGAGTTTCTCCCGCCAAACGTAATGGGCCGGCGATGGCGGCGACTTCCCACCGTTCCGAGAGACCGAACCGTCCGATGATTTCCGGAACGAAGATCGGCATCGGGCCGCCGACTTCATCGATATTTCCTCCAAGGCCGCGTTGTGTTTCGGTTTTTCCCGACGGACTGTGCACACGAACTTGATCCGCGCTGCCGGCGAACAGGGGCAAGTCGGCTTCGATGGCCCAATGTTTTGCGGGTGTTGTATCGGCGGGCCTTGGATACATGGAACTCGCGCATCCGGCGCTCGTTCCCATCGCCAGGAGGATCCCGAATCGCTTCAGGATTTCCTCACCAATGCCGAAAGGCCCAAGCTTTCGACGAGGCGCTGGAATTTTTCGTAATGCGCGAGTGATTCGTCATAACCGGGTTTTCCACGCACGGCCAGCCGACGTTTGACGCGGTCCCATTCTTTGCCAAGACCATCGACGCGCATCAAATCCGCCGCTCGATTGGCGCCAAGCAAGGTTTCACGCACCCGGGCGATGTCCTTTTCGAGGCATTCAAAAGTGAACACCGGCGCTTCGTGAGCATAATGGGCCTGATACCAATGCTCGAGCGACCCTTCCCAAGGTTCGAGGTAATTACAGCGTCCCGTGTCCGGTTCGATGCCTTCGACCGGCGATGACCAATCGAGGTGAATGTCATCGAGCGCGACGGGGCGATCGCTGAGTTTTTCCGGGCCGGCCAAATCCGTTTTTCCGACGCAGAAATGCAGGGCGACTTTCATCGGCAAATCCACTTCGCGCCACGTGTCGGCGTCGGGAGGCTCCGCCCAGGGATTGAAAGCCCCGAGAATCAACATGTAGGCAGGTTTGGATTGATGATCGAGCGCGCCGATGAATTTGTCCCGAGCAACTCGGTTTCCATGACGACCATCGAGTAATCCGTCGAGGTGAAAACGCATTTCCGCCGGATTCCAATAAGCGACTTTGATTCCGGCACTTCCTCCCCACCATTGATTGCGAATCCAACGAATTTGCTTCCAGGTCTCGCCCGTCGTATCGATTCCCGCAATACGATGGTAAAGCTGCACGAGCAGGTTCACCGCCATGAGTCCAAGGTTATCGAGCGCCTCCCACGGGGTTTGCGGCGGAGGATCACGAAAACCGAACATCAAATTGTCCTGCGCCCCGGGTTCGCCCGCGACGCGATCGACAAACGATCGGACGATGGTTTCACGCAACGGTTCCGGCAGCTCAGCATAAGCGGAGCCCTCGGGCAGGGGATGCGATGCCGACATACGCGGATGATACACCGAATCGCGGGCGAGTGTCGTTCGAAAAGCCTTTGCGCCCGGCGGATCAAAGTGACGAACCCGGCTTGTTTTGATTCCCAGACCTGCGTTATGTTCACGCGCCCATGGCGCTCGTTCCGTATCGAATCGTTGGTGTTGAAACTATTCCCTTGTCGGTTCCATTGCGCGAACCGTTTGTCATTGCCACAGGACGCGTGGATGTGACTCGGGCCGCGCAAGTCAAGGTGGTTCTTCGGAACGAACAGACCGGACAAACAGCTTGGGGATTGGGCGAAGGAGCGGCGCTTCGGCCCGTCACGGCCGAGGATCAGCCCGAGGTTTTGGCGGTGCTCGACGTGGCCGGCAAACGTTTGTCGGGACGGCCGGTCGCGTTGCCGGCAGTGGACGGAATCACGCCGCTCGATTTGCACGGCATGGCGGAATGCACCGCGCTTTTGGATGAGGTGATTCCAACGACACCGGTGGCGCGGGCCGCCGTGGAGACCGCTCTTTGCGACGCTTGGGCACGGAGCCTGGGTTTGCCTTTGCGAACGTTGTTCGGCGGTTCTTTAGGCGCCGCGACGAAGACGCTCGAATCCGACATTACGATTCCGATCGCCGAACCTTCGCAAATGGCCGATGGCGCCCGCGCGTGGTCAAAGCTGGGTTTTACGCATTTCAAAGTCAAGGTCGGCAAGAACCTCGAGGCGGACATCGCGGCGCTGCTCGCCATTCATGAAGCCGTTCCCGAGGCGCGATTTCGTATCGACGCGAATGCCGGTTTTTCAGCCGAAGCCGCAATTCGTCTCATTCGCGCCATCGAAGCCAATCGCCTCGTCGTGGAGTGTTACGAGCAGCCGTGTGGCCAAGACGAACTCGACGCCATGGCGCTCGTGACCGCCGCGCTCGATGTTCCGATCATTGCGGATGAATCGGTCAAACGGCTCGAGGATCTCGATAAAGTGATCGCGGCAAAAGCGGCCGACGGTGTGAATTTGAAGCTCGTCAAGTCCGGGGGGCCATTGGGTTGTTTGGCTATCGGGCGACGGGCAAAAGAGCGTGGAATGCCGCTGATGATCGGCGGTATGGTGGAAACGCGGCTCGGAATGACCGCGGGGGCTCATGTCGCCGCAGCGCTGGGTGGCGTCGAATTCGTGGATCTCGATACGGCATGGCTTTTGGCGGCAGATCCGTATGACGGGCGCGGGTATCAGGCGACCGGTCCGAAATACGTGCTTCCCGACGAACCGGGATTGGGCATTTTCGAAGCCAAGGGCTGAATCACAGACGATCCGAGGCGTGAATCAAATCTCCCTCGGCAAACCGGCTTGGGCGCAGGGGCCATGTATCGAGCGTCGATGCTCGACCGTCGACGATGATTTCCGCGAGCAATCGTCCAAGCGCCGGGGAATGCATGACACCATGCCCGGACGAACCATTGATGAGAAAAAGGTTCGGGCAACCGGGGGCGGCTCCGAGAATAGCGTGTTTGTCGGGGCTCATTTCGTACAATCCGGCCCAGCACGTCTCCGCGTCGATCCGTATGTCGGACAAACAGGGCACATTTCGCGCGGCTTTTCGGGCGATTTCCTCGAGCCACGAGGGGTCGACGCCGGTGTCGTAGGCATCCGTCGGATTTCCCGGCGTCGGCCAAAGCAGCATCACGCGCCCGTCGCGTACGCGCAGGTGAAACCCATCCTCCATGAAGATCGTCATGGGCATATCGTCGGGCAATCGATTGCTGGGCTCGGTCAACGCGACTTGTCGGCGAAGAGGCGCGACGGGCAGATCGACGCCGGCGAGTTTGGCGATGCTTGCGGCCCATGCTCCGCCGGCATCGACGACCGCATCGGTTTTGACAGACAATCCATTGTGCGTGTGCACGGTGTGAATGCGACCGGTCGATGTTTTTTCGACCGACGTCACCTCGGCGTCGAAGAGGAACGTCACGCCGCGTCGTTTGGCGGATTCTACGTAACCGCGCAGCAGCTCGAGCGGTCGAAGGAAACCATCGGTTTGGCAAAACGCACCGCCCACGATGTCGTTTGGAGCGACGAATGGGTTTTTCCGGAGCACGGCCTCGGCGTCGAGCAGCTCGGCTTCGTGCAATCCGAGGCGCTGTTGAAGGGTATGCGCTCGCGTCAAGTCTTCAAATTCGTCGGGGGATTTGGCGATCCACAGATAGCCGCAGGGCCGATATCCCGGGTCGACGCCGGTATCTGCGGAAAAACGCCGTAATGCGTCGCGGGCGAGCAGCGACAATCGGACATTGATTTCCGTACTGTATTGCGCCCGATATCCTCCGGTTGCGCGTCCGGTGCTGCCTCGACCGTGGGCCGATTCTTTTTCCAGCACCAGGATCGAAAGGCCGCCGCGCGAAGCGAGGTGATATGCGACGCTTGCTCCAATGATGCCTGCCCCGACGATGATGACGTCCGCGTGTTGGTTCAACGCCGGCTCCTTTCCAGCGCAACGGTAACGAAGGTGCCGCTCGTGTGCAAGCCGCGTGATTCAATGCTTGCAAATCGCCGTGGACGTCTGCGAATATGCGGCGCATGTTCGACGCACAAAGAATCTTGGGCGCTTTGGTTTCCGACGGAATGAATGGGGGAGGGGTTCGTCATTCTCAACGGCGCTACGATCGCCGCGACGACGATTACCGACGGCGCGACGATGGCGTGTTCGACGGTATTGGTGCGGGAACGGCGATTGCCGGAGCGGCCGGTCTCGCAGCGGCCGGCGGCCTGGCGTACATGGCATATCAGCATTTTTCACAACCTTCGGCACCGGCGATGCCCGGTGCTCCTGGCGTTCCCGGCGCGCCCGGAATGCCCGCAGCTCAGGCGCAACCGGGGTTTTTCCAAAATATCTTGGGCAGTTCTTCGGGTCCCATTCCGCCTGGTGGCGCGCCCGCAATGGGTGCCGGTCCGGGGTATCCCGGTGGTGCAATGCCGGGTTTACCGCAAGGTGGTGGAATGCCAAACTACGGTGTTCCGCAGTATCACAATGATCCTTCCTCGTGGGGCACGAGCGCACCCGCTCGGCAAGCGCAACCGCAATGGGGTGGCGCGCCAAACCTTCCGCCTCAAGGTGGAGCTGCACCGCAACAGCAATGGGGAGGCCCGGCGACGGCGCCGCCGCAACAATGGGGAGCCCCGACAAAC
>CAYSYX010000024.1:32988-45396 GCA_964435055.1 uncultured Polyangium sp.
GCAATGGGGAGGCCCGGCGACGGCGCCGCCGCAACAATGGGGAGCCCCGACAAACCCCATGGCAGCCACGTCGACCATGCCTTCGGCACCAGCGGCACCCCCACAACAAACTCCCGCGGCACCGCCTCCGCAAATGTCGGTCGTGCCAAACTCGGCGCCGGTTGCTCCTGCCGCTCAGCCTCCGGTTGCTCCCGATATGGCTGTTGCCGCGCCCGTGCTTGCCCCCGAAGCGCCGCAAGCGCCGCCTCCCGCGCCCGCGACGATGAACACTGCCCCGGCCGTTCCACCCGCGCCTGCGCCTGCCGACGCTGCCCCGCCAGCCCCGCCGCCAGCTCCTTCACCGGAAGCTCAAGCGGATGCATTATTGCTGATTCGAGCGATGATTACGGCGGCATTCATCGACGGCCAAATCGACGCCGAAGAACGAGGTCGCATCATGGGCCGTTTGGCCGCGGCGGGTTTGTCCGCTGAAGAACAGGCCGCACTCGCCAAAGAATTCGACGCACCTCAGCCGCCATTCGCGCTCGTCGGACAAATCCGGTCACCGCAAATTGCCGAGCAGTTTTACTTGGTCTCTGTCTTGAGCGCCGGGACGGAAACCGATGCCGAACGGTCTTATTTGAAGGGGCTGCCCGCGATGCTTGGTTTGCGTCCGGAAGACGTGACGCGGCTGCATCAGACCGTAGGCATTCCGCAGATTGCTTAGGTTTGCCAAGTCAAACGCGACGGGGTTGTCATAACATCGACAACCCCGCATTCTTCGAGCCAACCGTCGGGGCCGGTCAACCGCGGGACAATTTCGCCCGGACGATCATGCTCTTCCAAAGATACGGCAAGCGCCCCGCCCCGTGAAATTCCGTTACATCGAAGCCGAATTCTTCCAAGAGGCTCGTCAGGGTTTTTCGGGACCAAAACTTGATGTGCCCGCCGTCCCATAACGCCGAAAAATGGGTGTCCATTTTTCCGCTCACCGCCAGCGCCACGTTTTTCAAATATCCATGGTATGGCGTGGACAAGATGACCTCGCCGCGCTTGCTTTGCAGGGTTCTTCGCACGAGCGCCATATAGGCGCGCGGAGCGTACAGATGCTCGATGACCTCCGTAGAAATGACCACATCGAAGGGTTGGTCTCCGAGCTCGTCCGGGAGTTTGTCCGCGGATACATCGTGCAGGAAGAACCGATCGGGATGTTTACGTTTGGCAATGTCGATGCCCGTTTGCGACGCGTCGATACCGAAGACGTCGAACCCATCGGCGATCAAACGAGTGGCCATTTCGCCGTTGCCGCAGCCCATGTCGAGGATGCGCTTGCTTTTGTCATAACGTAAGAGCTGTCGGATGACGGGATAAATATATCCGCTGGATTGCGCTGGTTTGTCTTGCCAGCCATAATCTTGATATCCGGCACTCATGTCGACGCTCCTTTTCCGAATTTGCGCAAAAATGGTATTCGATTCCGGATTTTTCCGAACATGTTCGAACAAAGCGCTTGCTCCTCGGGCAGAAGCGATATCCACACGAGCGGCAAGGAGATCACCAAGAAAAGAACGGAGGTCCCGAGCGCTCGTAACACGCCCGCGGGCAATACGACGTATGCGCCCGCGGCCATGAGCGTCGGAGCCGCCAAGCCGAGTCCGATGGCCCAAAGGACTTCCCGGAAAAACCCGAACGTCGAATCGCCAAGCGCGACGCACGCCGCGCGCGGAATCGCCCACACGGCCACGACGCAATCGGCGATCAGCATGGAAACGGCGGCGCCTCGAATACCCATACGCGGGACCAAGATCACGCACAATCCCATGGAAATGACGGCATTGATGGCCAAAAACCAAACGAGTCTTCCTTGGCGGTTCGTCGCCATGAGCACCGTCCAGCCCGAATACCAAACGCCCCAAAGAATCGTTTGCAGAATAAATAATCCCAGAATGAAACCGTCGAGCGTCAATTCGCGCATGGTCCAAGCCTGGTAGACCCAAGAGCTCAACGGGAAAAACGCCAAGAGTGGTATACCCGCCAAGAATGCCACGAGTTTCGCGGCCGTGCGATGCAAGCGAATGAGACGACGGCGGTCGCCGACCGCTTCGAGCGCCGTCAGTTCGGGCCAAATCGCCGATGCGAGCTGCGTGGCGACGATTTTCCCCATGCTCGACATCGTTCGATGCGTGGCCAATTGCGCGACGGCCACGCCGCCAAGGGCGCCTTGAATGACCATCAAATTGCCTTGATTGGCCAAATAATCGGAAAGAGCCGCCAACAAGAATAACGCGCCCGACGGCAACATCAGCAATCCATCGCGCGCGTTGCCGCGCAAGGGGCGCAAATTGAACCATGGGAACAGCCGATGCAAATCCCGAATGGCCCAAGTGTACATCACGAGCACCGACAAGACGCGACCGAGCGCGACGGTCCAAAATGGTGCCCGAAGCAGCATCATCGCCGAAAGAATCGCGATTTCAACGACCCGTTTGACCGTTGCCATGACGGCGGCACGCGGCAAATGATGCGCGGCGCGATACGTACTGTTGACCACGCCAAACGGTACGTTCAACAATAATTCGAAGCTGAAAAATACAATCGTCAAATAGGTCTCGAGCTCCGTGGCCGATCGAATTTCGAGCCAAGATTTCAAAGGCAAAAAGTAGAATATGATCGCTCCGAGCGTCCAAACGATCAACGCCAGCGGGGCTTGGATACGTAATGAACTATGAAGTTCGTGCAGGATATCGTCGGTTTTTCCGCGCGCGAAATGCGCGCTCATTTTATTGACGACATGGGTTTGCACCCCCAAATCCGTCAATGCCAAGAACATCACGAGCGCCGAAATGGAAAGCCATTCACCCCAGCGTTCTTTATGCCATGTCGCCATACCGATGGGCACGACGATGATTTGCCCGACGATATGGATCACCGCGCCAAGCGACAAAGCCAAGGTGCTGAGGAGCACGCGATTGGCGAGTCCCGAGGTCGCGGGTTGCTGCGTTTGCGTGTTCGAGGATTCGTTGCTCATGACGTATACGCACCGGAGGAGACGGCACAGGCCGCTCGGACAAACCCTTCGGCCGTTTGCGGGATATCCCAAGCGGCGATACGTTTTCGTGAATGAGCGGCTTTCCGCGTGAGTCCGTCGCGATCACCGAATGCGGCGTCCAGCACGCCGGCCAGGGCATCGACGTTCTTGGCCGGAAAAACCCAGCCATTGTCGGGAAGAACCAAATCCGGCACGGCGCCGCATTGGTCCGAAGCGATGATCGGCAATCCGAGGCACATGGCTTCGTTGATCACGAGCCCCCAAGGTTCATAATGGGACGGCAATACGAAGACATCGCCCAGCGCATACGCCGTCGGCATGCGTTGTTGATTGAAGAATCCCAAAAAATGCACCCGGCCGGGGGCCAAACTGTTCGCCAGCGCCACGTAATCATCTTTTGCCGGCCCATCCCCGACGATGATCAAGTGCCCATTTTTATGCGTACAGCGACTGAAGGCGCGAATCAGATCATCGCATCCTTTGAAGGCCAAGAGTTTGGCGGCAAAAACCGCGACGACATCGTTTTCGGTGATGCCGAGTTCCTTCCGAATGGCTTGGGCCGACATTCGAGCTTGCTCTTCGCGTCGTTGAAAAAAGGCGTTGTCGACCGTGAAAGGCGCATGAAAAATGCGTTCGGGCGGCACTCCATAATACGCGTAATACTCGGTGTTCAACGTACCGGATGAAAGCACCCCGGCCAGGGTTCCAAAAAGCGGTGTGAGCAGAAGCTTTTTCGCGGCGGCGATATGATATGGCCGTCGATGCAACAAATTCGAGTCGCCGCGGACGAGCACTGGAATACCCAACGCGGGAGACGCAACGATCAGGGCAAGCTCTGTAAAGTGCGCATAACCGTGGACAATCAATGCGTCCGGTCGAAATGCACGAATGCAGGCCGGCGCCTTCGGGTTGAGCAATCCCCAAAAATGATTGGTTTCCGGGTGCTTGGCGAGGTTCGGAATCAATTCGTGATCATACCCTTCGAGCAGCGGGACGTCCCAAGTAAACGATCGACCAAACCCCGTGTCAATGGTTTCTTTGATTCCAAAATCCCAACAAAAAAAGACTTTCAGCTTCACGTCATTTCGCGCGGCCAACGCACGAAAGAGCGGTGCTTGGTACTGAATCGGATGACTGGTCAGAATCGCGAGACGAACCATCGCGTGTGGTACCTCGTTACCCAGCCCCCGTCCTGATGTGTTTCAAGCTGAAATATCGCCTTGCAGGTTCCTCGACCTTGCATGCTGTTCCTCGAACGACGATCGCGCTCAGTCAAGCAAACGTCCAGGTAAAATGCAACCGTGCTCGTTTGTCAACAACGCGGCATGGTTCTACCGGACGACCGCCACATTTCCAGCTCCGCGAGCTTTATCAGCGTTGACTTCCGGCCGTACGTGAGCGACAACCGCATCCGCCGCGTTGTTCGTGTCGGCAAAACGAATTGTGAGCCGCCTCAATACCCTCAAGTTTCTGGCGCAACACCCCCTCGGTCGACAACAGCCTCGGGCCACGGCGCTCAGGTTTGTCCGTTGGCAGATCGCGAGCCGCATTGGACTCGGACCGAGCATCGTACCGTTTGTCGAGGATGCACACTTGGTTGTTTCTCGAGGAATGACCGGCGCGACGGGCAACATTTACGTCGGTCTGCACGAATATGAAGAAATGTCCTTCGTGCTGCATCTGCTCCGGCCGGAGGATCTGTTCGCGGATATCGGCGCCAACGTCGGCACTTATACGATTCTCGCGTCCAAAGTGATTGGTGCTCATACGATTTCCGTCGAACCTGTTCCGACGACGTTCGTCCACCTCGAGAACAATATTTTTTACAATCGCATCGGGTCGTTGGTCGAAGCGCGTAATATTGGATTGTCGAAGGCTCGAGGTCAATTGCGATTCTCCGCCGATCTCGATACGATGAACCATATCGTCGATGCGTCGTATACAGGACAAACCGTTTTGGTCGACGTGCTGTCATTGGATGAATTGCTCGACGGGCGAGTGCCTTTGGTGATGAAAATAGACGTCGAGGGATTCGAACGCGACGTCTTGGCCGGGGCGACCGAAACGCTGGTTTCGCCGAAGTTGCGGGCGATCGTCATGGAGGTCGACGCGGGTCGGGATCGAAGTGTTCATTTGGGAAAAACAGCATTCGATACCTTGCGCGACGCGGGCTTCGATTCGTATCGGTATCAAGCGGACAAACGGGTTCTCACGCCGAGCGTCGAGCCTTCGGATTGCGGAAATTATTTATTCATTCGCGACGTCGCGACGGTTCGCGAACGTTTGCGATCGGCGCGAACATTTCGTGTCGGCCCGTGGAGGGTGTGAATCACGACGCAACTTGCGGCGTCGAACCATTCCGCCTCGATTGCTCAGCCCGTTTTTTTATGGCTGCGGTTGTTATGACGAATTTTTGTTTGTAGGTCCTCGTCGGGGGCTCGTGCGCTTCTGGGAATCGTCGTCGTTTCCTGGGCATTGGGCAAAAGGCGTGAACGAGCATTTCGTTTGAATCTGTGTGGCACGAACGTTTTCACGATGGATCCATAATTGACTTGCAGGTCCATCTCGGAAAAACGTTTGTCCGCCTCGAACAATTTGACCAGCTCCGTCATCGCATCATCGATGCTCGGCCATCGATCCGCGGGATTGAACTGAAGGCATTTTTTCCACCAATCCGCCGACCCCTCCGGCAATTGAGGCGCTCGCGCACAGGCTTGCGAAATGGTACACTTCAGAGTTTCCGAGGCCTGCTGGGTCGTCGAATTTGCGTCGGCAACTTCGTGCACGGGAAGCGCCAACGTACGCGGCGCCGAACCCGTCAACATTTCATATAAAATGAGCCCGAAGGAATAAATGTCCGTCGCCGCCGAAACGGCCGGCGGAATGGTTTGGTGTGGCGAACCTTCTGTCGTCGGCACGTTGGCCAGCAGCAATTCCGGCGGCGCATACGTGGGCGTGCACACGGGCGTAAGGAAAGCGTTTGTCGAACCGTGAATGACCTTGGCAATGCCAAAATCCGAAATCATGGCATGCGGTTTTCCTTCGTCGGTAAACGTCAAAAAAATATTGCCGGGCTTGAGATCCCGATGGACTACGCCGGCCAGATGAACTTGTTTCATCGCTCGCGCACACTGCAACCCGAGAATAATCACCAGCTCGGGCGGGAATGGGCCCCACTGCTCGAGGTACTCGTCGAACGTCACCCCGTCGATGAAGTTCATAACCAGATACCGAACATTTCGTTGCGAATCGAAGCCGGCATCATAGACGTATACGAGATGAGGGTTTGGCCCGATAATACTGCTCATGCGCAGCTCTTGTTCGAACAAACGCTGCGAGACCGGGTCCTGCGCGCGATCCGGATGAAGCACCTTGAGTGCAGCCACGCAATTCGTCTGAAGGTGAGTCACTCGGTACACCGTACCCATCCCACCCGCACCAAGTCGCTCCTCTACACGATAGCGATTGTCGACCCTATCGCCCGGCCGGAAAATCTCTTTCTTGCCGGATGATTCGTTTGCGTCCCAAGAATTGCCATTCCCCTCGGCCATTTGTCGAGTCTACACACCGACGTCGGTTCGACAAACGATTTCGAACCACCCATGCTCGAAACAAATTGTGATCGCTGAAGACAAACGCAGTACAGGTGAAACCCACATGAACGTTTGGCAGGGTCATCCATTAAATTGCGTCAATCACGCAGTTTGTTGACGTTCGTAATGCGCGCTCATGTCGACATGATTGCTTCAATCGCGCATGTACATGTTTGTCATTGACGAACGACCATTTCCGCCGGCGAACATCCGGCGGCCAGCAAATCACTCGCAATCCGTCCAAGAACCAACACGCGCAACGTTTTTCCGGGCGCCTCGTCCGAGCGCTGCGTCGGATGTACCTCCACCGCAACCAACACTCGAAATCGCTTCAAAAGCGGCAAGTTCGATACCGCTTCCGTCGGAAGATACGCCGCAAATGGCTCGGCCTCTCCAATGGTCCGGAGCAAACACCGCAGGTGCGTCCCGCCAAGCACACTTCGCTTTTGATAATGACGCCCAATGAGCAGGGCTTCTTCCATCGGTGCGTCCAGAAAATCGGCCGGCAACGGATGCTTTTCCTTGACAAACGCAGCGCGTAAACGCGCCGTCAACTCGCGGCATACCGTCGGCGCCGCCAACAGATCGGGCAGCGCGATGAATTCCTTCGCCTTGACGAGCGCTCGATCCAGTTCCACGTCCGCCGCCGTCAACACCGCCGTTGCTCCCGAAATGGCCGCCCTCAGTTCGGCGAGTTCGTCAAAGAGAACCTCGAGCTCGCCTTCGAGCACGATGATGGGCGCGACAAACTCTCCCCGAGCATCCGCCGCTCGCGCGAAGGCCGTCCGTACGTTCGTCCCGTCCATACGAATCGAGCTGGTCAGCAACGCATGAGCAATCGCCACGTCGTCCGCAGCATCATCCACGAGGTCTCGGCATGCCGCGAGGCAACGAGCACGTACCGGGTCGCTCGATGCGTGCCAAAGCAGCTGCACCGTATGCACTGCTCGTTCCAGACGATGGTTTCGATTGACAAATGTCGACGAGGGATCGCCGAAAGCGCTGCGCGTAGTTACATCCGGTCGAACGTCTCGGATTGTCGGAGTCCCGCTCGGTTCTTCCGTCGCGCCGACGCTGGGCGCTGTTTTCGGTGCCCCTTTCGTCGGTTCGGACAAACCCGGTGCGTTCACGACGGTGGGACCTCGAGCCCCCGGCGGCGTCTGCACCGTCGGCGAGCTCGTCGGGCTTTGCGCGGGCAAAGTGACCTGACCCAAGGCGATCGGCGCCGGAGGAGTCCCAGACAAACCCACCGGCCCAAATGGCAAGGCACCATCATCACCCGTGCGAATGGGGCCGGGCGGGCGGCCGACGACGGCGGCGTCGACAAATGGCATCGTCGTCCCTTTTGGTTTGACCTCAAACGGTGCAAGTTTCGTCATGGACAACAGCTCGTCTTCATCCACCACACCCGGCGGAATCGTCTCGATCAAACTCGCTTCGATCGATTCCACGACGGGTTCGACGAGCGTCACCGTGACGAGCCCCTGTTCGTCGGGGTGTCGCAGCCCGATGCTGCCCCGCCAAACCACACAGCAAATGCTTCGATCCGTGTCGATCCACAAAGTGTCCGCGACAAACGTCACGTCTTCCCGTTCCCCGGATGCTCGATTCACGACCCCGCGAGGACTCACTCCGGGCAAACGAGTGACCAGGTGCGCGTGTGTTGGATGTAGGTTTTGCAAGACCAACGGCTCGTCGGAACGCAAGTGACGCAGCTGCTGATCGGGTGGTGCGGTCTGGAAGAACTCGTAATCGAAGTCTTCGGGGAGCGGGTGTTCGGTCCAATGCGTCGGCGAGAATCGTTCGGCGAATGGCTGAAGCTTTTGGGTTCGTCCGGGCCACATCGGTGCGATGGGGCCGAAGCCGACGGGGCAGAACGTATCCGCGCGGCTCGCCACGATGGTTTTCGGCGGTTGCACATTGGGCACCGAAATCAATCCGACGGCGTCGGGCGAGGCGTCGAAGCGCATGCCGGCAGGGTTTGTCGTACCGGGACCTCCCGCCGCACGTGACCAATCGAGCGCCATTTTTGTAAACCGCGGACCTTCGAGCAGCCGGTTGTCGGAAGCGCGAAACCCGCGATCACAATACACTTCGAGGCTCTTGCTCATCTCGGCGACGTCGATGCGGGCGACGAGCGAACGTACGGGTTGTTTGTCTGGAGCGTACGCATGTCCGACCAGCAGAACATCTACGCGACGCTTGTACGGAATGCGGTCCGTCGGGGCGACCAGGATGCCGTGATGGTTATCCTTGACAAACTGGTCCGTTGTCCGAATCGGTTCCCAGGCTTCCGGAGGGGCGAGTTTGGCATGGCCGGGTTCCAAGACGAACGTAGCCTTGACGATGATCGTTTGCGCTGACGTTTGAGCGCTCGATTGCCACACGAAGCCGGTGGCCGACATCGGGCATGACGCGACGACTTCCATGACGAACCAAGGTAGGCTCGGACGTACCCCTGGGGCAAACACTTTGTTTGTCGAGGCTGGGTCGGTGGAGGTATTGGGTTTGCCGCGGATGGGCGCTCAGAGACGAACAGCGGTTTTACGCGAGGACGCTGTCGAGCGATATTGCAATGAGCACGCGATGGGCCCATTGTTTGGCGCATCGAAACGCCGAGGCGATCGTCGAGACCCTGCTACGCCGTGCGAGCGGGCGAAACGGAATGGACATTGTTTCGCCGTCGCATGTCGGAAGACCAAAGCAGCGGCGATCCAAGCGTCGCGCTCGTGTTCGTCAATTCGACCTTGTCCGACGCCGTATGTTTCGAGATGCCGAAGTCCAATACTTTGACCACCAACGAACCGTTGCGTGATCACTCCGCAACAGCGCCGCCGCCTGCGCCTCCCGCAGAAATCGCTCCATCGCCTCGGGATGCCCGAGCCCCGCGGGCAAAAGGAACTTCATCGCATAAAGCTGCCCGAGGTCGATGTGGCGTACCGCAACGACAAACCCCATGCCGCCTTGACCCAACACCCGCTCGACACGGTATTTGTCAAGCAAAACGTCTCCGACAACAATAGGTGCGTCCATCTGTAACCGTTTGACTCGGGAAGGTTGCCGGAAAAACCTACGAAGCTCATGCGACAACCTCAAGCAAAAACCGGACTTTGCGCGATTGACGCAAAAGTGGGCGCCGAACTGAAATAAGGAAGACAAACGCAATTCAGTCTGGACGAACCGCAGTTTGGCATGGTGATACGGGGTGAAATGTCCGGTGGACTCGAGGGGGCGAAACAAATCGAGCACGACGTTGCGGCACATTCATTCGTGGTTGCCGAATCCGGCGAGCGATTGGGCGAGCCTTTTTGCTTTCGCGAGGGGCGCTTCGGAAGTAGGATGAACGCGTTCTTTTCACTTAACCGAGGAGGTTGCGATGCGTACGTCGAGGGCGTTGGGCGTTGGTGCCCTGGTCGCGTTGTTGGGGTTTGTTGGATTCGCTTGTAGTTCCGGGACGAACACGTCGTCCACGTGTTCACCGGCGTGTGGGGCGGGACAAACTTGTTCCGAAGGCAAGTGTGTTCCTTCGGGAATGGGTGGAGCCGGCGGTTCCGGTGGACAAACAGGCGGGAGCGCTGGAAAAGGCGGCAATGGCGACGGCGGAAGTTTATTCGAAGATGCCGGATGTTCCGCCGCGCAAACGTGTGGAAATACCTGCTGTCCTCCGGGCGAAATTTGCGGTCTCGGAACGACCTGCGTCCGCGCGCAACCTCCGTGTACGACGAACGACGAATGCCTCTTCGACAGCTATTGTGCAAACGGCATTTGTGTTCCTTATGGTTTGCCCATGGACCACGTGAATGACGCTGCGTGCAAATCCGATGTTTCGATCGAATCGATCGTTCCATCGGAACAATGCCGTTGGACGGAGCCGCCCATGGGCGATGCGCATCCCAACTATTTCCACGTCATGGCCACGCCCGTCGTTGTGGACTTCGATTTCGACAGCGATGTGAAGACCTTGTCTCCATCGATTGTGTTCACGACGTTTCCGACGGCCGGTTCTTATCAAAATCCAGGCGTCATGCGCATTATCAGCGGTAAAGATTGCAGCCAGCAATTCAGCTTCGACGCCGCCGAAGATGCCACGATGTCCCCGGCTTCCGTTTCCGCTGGGGATCTCGATGGCGACGGTCACGCTGAAGTCGTTGCCGCTCGAGCCGGCGGCGGCGTGATTGCATTCCGTTTCGACCCGGTCGTGAAAACATTCAGCACGTTCTGGCGCTCGGGCACGTGTGCGGGAGGCATGGGCCCGCCCGCGACAAACGATACGACAGGCGGAACCGACAAATGGAGCGGCCCGTCGATTCATGACCTCGATGACGACGGCAAACCCGAAATCATTTACGGCGGTACGGTTTATCGCGCTGATGGATGCATTCTTTCGAATACGCTCGGATTCCCCGCGTACAGCAAGGGCATCGTTCCGGTCATCGCGGACGTGGACGAAGACGGCAAAATGGAGCTCGTTCGCGGCAATGCCATTCATGAATGGAACTCGGCCATGAACGATTGGGTTGCCGAAGCGTACTTCAATGCGGGAGCTCTTGCAGCAGGACAAACAGCCGTCGCTGAAATGGGGAATTTTCCTCTGGCTGGGTTTGGCGGACAAGATCGAGCCGAGATCATCGTCGTTTCGGGAGGAACCGTTCGAGTGCAGACGATTGAAGGCACGGTCGTTTTTGGGCCGTTTACGATCCCCGGAGGAGGCACGGGCGGATTACCGACGGTCGCCGATTTCGATGGCGATGGTCGACGCGAATTTGCAAGCGCCGGCGGAACGCAATACGTCGTGTTCGATCTCGATTGCATCAATGGCGGCGATCCCGCCAAATGCAATGGTCAATCGATCAACACCGGTATTTTGTGGAAACAACCTTCCCAAGACGCAAGCTCGAACGTGACCGGATCGAGCGTCTTCGATTTCGATTACGATGGCAAAGCCGAAGCCGTCTATGCGGACGAATGTTTCTTACGCGTGTATGACGGCACGACGGGCAAAGTCATTTACAGCGCGGCTCGTTCGTCCGGAACAACCTACGAGAATCCGGTCATCGTCGATGTCGACGGCGATTATCACACGGAAATCGTTTCCGCGGTGAACAATTATGCCGGCGCGCTCGGATGTCCCGCGACAGATCCGCTATTCCCGGCCGCAAATTTCGCCCAGAATCATGGTATCGTCGTTTTGCGGGACGAACAGGAACGTTGGGCGGCGTCGCGTCCCGTGTGGAGCCAGCACGCGTATGCGGTCACGCACGTGGGAGATTTCGGACAAATTCCCAAAACCTCGGCGGTCGCACTCAATTGGAAGGACATGAAGCTCAATAATTTCCGCCAAAATGTCCAAGGAAACCTCGAAGCCTTGGGCACGCCGGACCTTACCGCGGGAGGTGATGTCGGGGCGGTGAAGTGCAATGGTACCATTGCGACAATCGAGGCTCGTGTTTGCAATCGCGGAACATTGCCCATGGTGAGCGGCACCGAAGTGAGTTTCTACAATGGAACCGCTCAAGGGCCGCTTTTGTGCACCGCGCAGATTCCGATCGCGCTCGGGGTCGCCGAATGCACCATCGTCAATTGCCAAGCGGATTTGGGAGGCAATACGGTGGACATTTACGTGCGCGTCGATCCGCAGGGCCAAACCAAAGAATGCCACGAAATCAACAACGACGCCTTGTATCGCGGCGTCGCTTGCGGCCAAATTCCTAATTGAGCGTGTTGGGGCGTCGCCCCAAACCCCACGAGGGCTCCTCGCCCTCGACCCGCGCAAGGGCCCAGGCCCTT
>CAYSYX010000025.1:0-5476 GCA_964435055.1 uncultured Polyangium sp.
CGCCTCGAGGTGCATTGCAATTGGCGAGCGTCGTGCAACATGACGTGCCGGAAATTGCGCTCGAAAGCGAAGGGTCGAATCGAGTGGCGGAGCCGGGCGGGCTTCCCACGACGGAATTACGACGTTCCGGCGGCTGCGCCGCGTGTTTCATCGGCGCGGGTGATGTCTCTGGCCGCGCCGCATGGCTGGCGGGCATGGCCGGTTTGGCCGGGATAGCCGGCCTTGTCGTACGTCGTGCCAAACGAAAAGACGCTTGACCCGCTCGTCGATCATGGCCTGAGTCTGGCACCTCGAGACCACTGTCTCCGCGCACCAATCACCGATTACCGAACCGAAAAAATCGTCCAGAAAACAGGCTTTTTTTCGACACGACCATTGGATTGTCGGGCTTCGCGCGTACACGTTTCGGCCGCTCGAGCCGCCATGGCCATCGATTCCCATGAAAGCGCATTATCGCCGTGAAGGACCACCGCATCGCGCCGACTGTCGTCGGGTTCGGCTTGCTTATGATGGTTTTTCCAGCTTTCGCAAAGGGTCGAAGCAAACCCCGAATCGCCCTTCGCTACTCGTTCTTCGGAAATTACCGTCGCTCCCCGCTTCCAAACCAACGCGACGTCATGTTGAGCGACGGACACGACGAGCACCGGTTCGGGTTCCGCGGGAGCCGACGGATTGGGAGGACCGGGAACCTGCGCAATGATTTCCAAGATTTGCTCGGGATCCGATGCCGATTGCACGAAGATATCCGGATATCCGGCAAACGCCAACGTTTGAAATACGCTTTTGAACACGACGAGCGGCGTCGTGGGCGATACTCGCAATCCTGCTGCTCCGACAAACGGTTTTCCAGGATGAATGGCTTTCCATTGCTCGCGCCGAGCTTTGGCGACCTCGAAGAGCGAATCCACTTTCATCAACCGATTCGCGTCGAGAATAGCTTGGGTATCTCCGACGACGGCCCCATCCAAGCGCACGCTACGCCCGTCGATCACCACAATGGGACCCGTGTCATTTCCGCCATTTCCAGAGGTTGCCACGGGAGTCTCCGTCGGCGGAGGTAATGGCGGCGAAGGCGAAGGCGGCGTGGCGGGAGGCGCATTCGGGCGCGAATTTGCAGCATCCTCGGCGGAAGAAAACATAATGGGATAAACGACCGTGACAATCCCGCCTTCCGGCTCGGGGAATTTCAATGACGAGAAAGCTCGAATGATGCACGCTTTGACGGCTTCATCCGGCAAATCACTGTCTTTTTCGCCCACGTTGGAAACGGAGCCGTCCTTCGCAATCACAAATCGAACATTGACTCGACCGCTCAAGTTGGGATTCTTTTTGAGTCCCCCTTCATAACAACGCCGGAATTCGCTGAAATTGGCGCGAACCACGCGTTGAATGAGCTCCGGGGCCAAGCGTCCGCTGACCGTCGTTCCACCCATCCGCAGCGAAGGCGGTGGCATCGAAGCCATGGCCGCAGCGGTTTTGCGGGAAGTAAGGAAAGCCTCGGTTTCGAGCGAAACAGCATCGAGCCGAGCGCGCAACAAATCATCGGGGGTTTTTGCAGGAGCGGGCGCGAGGGCCGAGGACGTGGCGGTCGATTCGGATTGTGGAGGCGTCTTCGCAATGGTTTTACTTGACGCACAGCTCATCTCGAAAGCGAGTGCAATCATGCCGAGACTCGCGGCGACATGCCGGCGAGCGATAACGAATTGATTGGGATTCCGGGTTGAATTCATGGGCGAGGCGACGATGGTAACACCGTTCGCGCCGATTGCGCCAGTTTTTGCGAACGAGTCCAGTTTGCCGAAATACACTCGCAAAGCGGCATTCTTTCATGGATATTTTCAATCGGCGCGTACATTGCATTGCGTCAAGCGGTATTTGTGGTTCGGGACAGGTTCGCCTCATGTTGTGAGACGTTCTACAGCAATGAAATGGGCGGCCGTCGAAAAGCTGCCTCAATATTTCGTTGCACGGTGCATCGGGCGTCTGCGCGGCCGGGTATGTCCGAGCAAACCCGGGCGACGGGTCGGCGCCCCAAAATAGTTTGTGCACAAACGAAGTACGTCCAGACGATTTTCATCGATTTTACGGCCGAAATGAGAATGTCAATGTGCTCGGTGATGATTGCAAATATGCTGCGTCATTTCGTACGCGACGTTATGAGGGGACTACGAGGAAAACGAATCTTTGGGGTGGGGTTGAAACCAGATTCTGTTGAGGTTTTCGATTCTTGCGAATTTGGCCGAAAGTTGTGGGGTAAAAAATTCACAGACCGGCGGTGGTCAATGCAATGCCCATGGGCGGAGGCAAATGTTCGGGCGGTCGAGCCATAGAAAAAGAAGAGGAAACGAAGAAAGTGCTCGTCATTTGTTCCGTGAGCGGTTAAGGTGTCGTTCTCGCTTGCAGGTCCTTTCTTTCGCGGTCTATTGACCGCGGTAACCCGCGTGCCGTGAGTCTATTTTGGATTCCGGCATTGATCGCGAGCGATGCACCAACCGAAGATCGACTGTCCTCACATCTACTTACGAAAGAGGTCTCACGATGCGAATCTCCCGTGTTGCGTCCATCCTTCCGATGTTTGCTTTGCTCGCCGGCTGTGCCACCGAAGAATCGGGGCAGAAGACCGACGAATCGATTTTTGCGACCGCAGATCAAGATACATTGCAATTTGCCGGTGAGTTGGCCTTGAGCGAGGCCGCGGATCGTCCGGAGATGTTCGAACAGGCGGGGGAATTGCAAGTCAGCCGCGTCCTCATTGATGATGAAGGGCGTGCACATGCGCGTCTGGCTCAGACCTTCGGCGGCATTCCGGTATTCGAAGGTGAAGCGGTTGTTCAATTGGGCAAAGACGGCAAGTTCGATACCGTCACGGATCGCTTCGTTCGCGACGTGAAGGTGAATTTGGTCCCGAGCATCAGCGAAAAAGAAGCGCTCGAGATTGCGGTGAATGAATTCGGCGGCGTCGATATGCTGGTAGGCAAGCCGAAGATCGACATGCAGATCGTGCGTGATCGTATGGGCGACCATTTGACCTACCGCGTGCAGCTCGAAATGCGCGACGCGAAAGACGAATTGACGATGCCGATTGCGTTTGTCGATGCGCATTCGCGAGACATCGTGCGTTCGTACGATAATTTGGAGACGGCAAAGAGCCGCTCGACGTATACCGTGTCCGGCGGCACGACCCTTCCGGGTTCGCTCGTCCGATCGGAAGGACAAGCCGGCGGTTCCGACGCGACGCTCAATCAAGCGCACGACAATGCGGGTCTGGTGTGGGATTATTATTCGCAACGCCATGGCCGCGACAGCTTCAACGGCAGCGGCGCGACCATCATCTCCTCCGTGCATTACAGCACGAATTACGTGAATGCATTCTGGAACGGCACGCAAATGGTGTACGGCGACGGCGACAACGTGCAATCGGGCCCGCTCACGGTGCTCGACGTCGTCGGCCATGAAATCACCCACGCGGTGACCGAGCGTTCATCGAATCTCGTGTATGCCAACGAATCCGGCGCCCTCAATGAAGCGATGTCGGATATCTTCGGCGCGGCCATTGAAGCTTTCCGCGACGGCGCGGTGAGTGGCAATACGTGGAAGGTCGGCGAAGAATGCTGGACGCCCGGCACGGCAGGCGATTCCTTGCGCCAAATGGACGATCCCGGCCTCTACGGCGATTACGACTATTATCCGACGCGTTATACCGGCACGGCCGATAACGGTGGCGTCCACGGAAACTCGGGTATCGCCAACTTGGCGTTTGCCCTCATGGTCAAAGGTGGAACGCATCCGCGCGCCAAGACGAACAACGTCGTCACGCCACTCGATGCGAATCCGAACCTGGCCATTCAGAAGGCAGCGGATATCTTCTACAAAGCCAATACGACCTGTTTGACCTCGGGCAGCACGTTCCGCGACGCACGCGGCTGCACGGAGACCATTGCCAACACCGTCTACGGCGCAGCGGCGGCCGCCAGCGTCACCGCAGCCTGGACCGCCGTCGGCGTACCGGCTCCGTACGTCTGGACGCAGCGCGATCTCAAATCGAGCGTCTCCGGCGCCAAAGCCGCCAAGATCTACTACACGCTCGTCGTCCCGGCGGGTGCCAAGGCCCTTCGTTTCTCGACGTCGGGTGGCACTGGCGACTCGGATCTCTATGTCCGCAAAGGCAGCAAACCGACCACGGCCAGCTATACCTGCCGCTCCGCCGGCAATGGCAATGCCGAAAGCTGCACGATCGACGCTCCGACGGCCGGCGCAACCTACTACGTCATGGTTTACGGCTACACCGCTTTCAGCGGCCTGACGTACAAAGCCGAATCGGGCATCTGATGCCCACGCGCGTTGCCCATGCAATAACGTAAAGGCATAAGTCAACGGGCTGCGACAAACCCCCTCTCCCACCGAGAGGGGGTTTTCTTTTTGAAAACCTCCACCATCCTCATTTCGTCGATCTTGCGGCCTTGAGCACCTTCGACCTTCCCGCCGCGCGATACCGATCCTCATGCCGTCGTTATGCTTTTCGATGACAAACGTTTCCATCCGGTGCATACTCGACTCGCCGCATGTCTAGTCCTTGACAAACCCAGCACGATGAAAGGGGTCTGCCGACGTGAAGCCCATCGCCGCTGAAATCCTTTCCCTGGCGGTCGAAATGCCCAAGGTCGTTCGGACGAACGATTATTGGCGCACGCGTTACCCGGACCTCGTGCGGCAAACCGAGGAACGAGATCGGCACAAAGTCTGGGCACCGCCAAAGGATTTGCCGGTCGCAAGCTTATTTCTCGAAACAATGGCGCCGTACCTGGACGATCCATTTCGAGGAACACACGAAAGGCGCGTGCTCGACGAGGGACAAACCATTTTGAGCTTGGAAGCCGCGGCGGCTCGAAAAGCGCTCGATGCCGCAAACCTCGAGCCGCAGGACATCGATGTCACGCTTTGCGTGTCCTTTTTGGGCGATCATGCCGGCCTCGGCAATGGGGCTTTTCTTGCCCGCGAATTGTCCTTGTCGGGTCCGGCGTGGAATATCGAATCGACGTGCGCGGGAAGCCTCGCCGCTCTGGATTTGGCCTCGAGCCTCATTGGTTCGGAGCGTGCAAACCGCGTTCTCGTCGTGACGTCTTGCGATTATTCGCGACGCATCGATGAAAAAGACGTCATGTCTTGGACCAGCGGCGACGGAGCCGCCGCGTTTGTCGTCGGACGAGCGACACGGAACGGCGCCGTTCTCGGGAGTCATTTCATTCCGACGACGAATACGTGCGGCGCACTTTATTTCGATTATTGCGAACTGGACCCCGGCCATTACGGCGTGCGCATGCAATGCACGAACGAAGCGGGTCGATTGCTCCGCGAAACATCGGAAGATTGCATTCGACGAAGCTGCGAACGAGCGCTCGAACATGCGAACCTGTCGACGGATGAGGTCGACCATTTCATTTTTGCCACCCCGACCGCGTGGTATGCGAATTTCTGC
>CAYSYX010000025.1:5486-44369 GCA_964435055.1 uncultured Polyangium sp.
CATCGCCCCGGATCGTTGCGTCGATACCTATCCGCGTTATGCGAACGTCGGTCCGGTGTGCTGGTTGGCGAATCTCCACGAACACGCCCGCAGGCGCGAAATTCACGCCGGCGAAGTCGTCTTGCTGTGCGCGATCGGCAGCGTATCGAGCGCCGGAGCGATTGTGGCGAGGTTTGGCGCGATGAACGTAGGCTGAGCCGAAGCCCGGCCCCTCACGGCTTGATCAGCGGATGCTGGTCGATCAGGGAAATGATTTGCTCCATCTCCGCGGGCGAATCGGCGTCCTTCGCCAGCACGGCCAATTCGCGCGCGTGCAACAAGTTTTTCTTGACAACCTGCTTGCGCTCCGCCTCGTCTTTGCAAATCGGGTGGCCGTTGTCGTCGACCCCGCATCCCTTGAGCGCCTCGGCAAATGCAACAATGGCTCGACCTTTGGCCATCGTCGGTGACTTGAGGTCGCTGAACAGCTTGTTGACCGGAATCTTTTTTTCCGTCATGAGGCTGTCGAACTTATCCCGCGTTTTCCAAAAAACACGAATCCGAACCTCTTCGTCACGATCGTATATCGATGGAGCGCAGGTGGTCACGTTCAGGAGAAACACCATCGCGTCGCTCGGCGCCAGATGCTGCGCTTCCACTTTCTTCGTCGAAAGCGGATTTTCGGTCGAGCGGCTGTCGGCGGCGAAATACCACGGAAGCGTCAATTCAACCTGTACCGCTCGAGCCGCAATATCCATGGTTTCATCAAAACGCGTCGCCAAAACGTTCTGCGCTTCCGCCTCATTGTCGAGGTACACATAAGCACCTCGGCCGGCATCCGTAATGGCATTCATGAGTTCGTCATTATAGGACAATGCGGGTCCCGTCCCAATGCCGACCAGGTAGATCCCCTCTTTGTCCGCATCGGCGCTCTCCTTCGCAATGAGCTCGTAATCCGTCGTGCCGAGGTTCGTGCCGCCGTCGCTGATGAGAATCACGCGATTCATTCTCGCGGGCTGATAATGCTTCTTTGCCAGCGCGTACGCAGTCGTCAAAGCCTTGTACAAATCCGTGTCGCCACCGGTCTTGAGGTTGTCGACGACATTGATGAGCGCCGCATCGTCCTTGCCGGTCAGCTGCGTTTTCTCGAGGAGAGGAGCGGAGCCGTCGGTCGTGAGAAAATTGACGATATCGCCTTGGACAAACTGAGATCGCAACGCATGCACCGCAGCTTTGGCCCGCTTGAGCCCCTCGCCCTTCATGGAGCCCGAGGTATCCACGACAAACGTGAATACCATGTTCCTGCGAGCCTCCTGCACGTCGAACGAACGAATACCAATCTGGAATTCGGCGTCGAGCGCCATCGAGTCGGCCCGCTCCATTTCCGGAATAATCGTAAGATCGTCGGAGCTGTTCGATTTGTATCCGACATTATAATAATTCAGGAATTCATACGTGCGAATCTTCCGCGTGCTCGGCTCGAATCCATTGTAAATGTATTCGCGAGCCAGCGCGGGCGACCCCATCGAGTTCGAATCGTCGGCCGACATATAAAGGACGAGCGGATCCTTGACGTCGGTCGGACATCCCATAGGAGCGGGTGTTTCAACCCCGCCATCCAGACCGGGAGGTGGACCCGCATCGACATCCGTGTTGCGTCCACCGCCGATACCCGTCCCTGTCCCAACGGCATCCCCCGACCCAGCCGTACCCCCACTGCCTCCAGTGCCAGGCGGGGGATCAGCTATAATTGCCCTATCCTCCATGCAAGCGTTCAACCCCACCGTCATCACGCCCATCACGCCGCACAACAATGCCAATACCGCACTACGTCCGAGAATTGTCGCATTCATGGGAATCCTCCAAATATGCCGGTTCGACTTGGCAAATCGCATGCCCACCATATCCCCAACGCAAATCCCGCGAAAGTCAAAAGGTCCTGACGGCGCTTTGGCGCAGATTGGCACATGCATACCAAAACCGCGACAGCACAAGCGGATCCTTCGTCAACGCATTCGCTCAACGCGCCAGTTGCGCCGGCACCGCAAGACGAATCGTGCCTTTGGGAGCCCCGAATTCAAAAAATGCCCCGCGCCGATCCGCCATTCCCATTCGAATCAAGCCATCCCCACGCACGAGCGCATACGGCGAACGCGCTTTGGGCACGTCACCGTCCGCCGAAGCAACGAATACGAGCACGTCGTCCGTACCCGCCGAACGCTCGGGAGAACGCGTGCATTGCAAGGCCACTTGCGCGCTGCGATCCTCGACGGCACAACGCGAAAATGCCCGGCGGATATTCTCGGGAAGGGGATTCACGCCCGCCGTCACGTTCCACATATAAGTCGCCGCCGCAAATCGCACCGCTTCGGAACGATCCCGCTGCAACAATCCTTCAATGACGTTTCCATCGCATTTTTGCCCGGCCAAACCCAATGCCGTCACCGCATTGGCTCGGACATAAGGCCGGCCGTCCACGAGCGCCGCGCACAACGGCGCCCGAATCTCGCTCCCCGCCGATTCTCGAAGCGCTATCCGACCCAGCGACCCCGCGGCATTTCCCGCCACGGCCACGTCCGGATCGCCCAGCAGTTTTACCAGAGATACCATGACTTCGCGCTTGCCGACATTCCCGAGCGACCACGCCGCATTCGCCCGCACCGACGGATCCGCATCACCGAGCATCGTCACGAGCACCGACGCGGCCTCGGGATGCCCACCCAAAGCTTCGGCGATCTTTCGCCGATCATCGATATTCGACAACACCGCTTGGCGTAACACTTTGCCGCTCGCGTCACCGCGCATGCGCCCGAGCCCTTCGAGCAACCCATCACGCGCCGACTCGGGTGCGGCAGGTAAAACCTTCGCCACGCGCTCCGCAAACGAAGCCTCGGTCACTCGCGACAACGCCCCCGCAAGCGCCAACGCCAACGCGCCCCGATCCTGCTCGGCTGCGACGGACAGCCTTTCCAGCAGTTTCCCGGCCGCCACCGTACCGCCGGCCCGCGCCAACGATGCCGCCGCAGCCAATCGCACATCCGGCGATTCATCATCGAGCGCCTGAAGCAGTACGTTCTCCACCTCCGGCGCAAGCGTCCCGGAAGCTCCCAACGCTTCGAGCACCGAAAGACGCAACCCGCGCGACTTCGACGTCGCCAACGAAACCAACACCGTCTGCGCCCGTGGCGAACCGGTTCGTCCAAGCAAACGCACCAGCGCCACCTTCTCGTCGTTCGGCGTCGCCGCATCGAGCAACATCGAACGAGCCGGATCCACGGCTCGCCCATCCGGCCTGGCCGGATCCAAAAGCTCCGACGCCGCGCGCACCGCTTCCCGGCGCACCGTCGGATCCGAATCCGACAACAGCTCGAGCACCGCCGGCAACGCCTCGGGAGCACCAAGCATGGCCAGCGCACGCAAGCCGTGTTCGAGCGGCAAGGCGCCTCGTTGCATCGCCCGCACGGTCGGATCGAGTCCTTCTTTCGCGTGCAGCGCCCCCAGCACCAGCGCTGCGCCGGCTGCCGTCGACGACGACGGCGCGCCCGACAACGCCGCCACGAGCTGCGTCACGGCGGGTTTGCCCGCGTTCACCAACGCCGATCGCACGGGTGACCGAGACGAACTCGGATCGTCTTTCGCCAACGCTCCAATGAGCGCTCGAACCGCACCGTCGGAACCAATTCGCCCGAGCGCTTCGAGCGCCGCGACGCGCACATCGAGCGAGCCGGCCGATGCTTGCGCCATCCGAATGCCCCCCGGGGACAAACCCACGAGCCCCTCGGCCGCGCTGGAGGTTTCGATGAGCGGGACGATCGCCGCCGTCGCTTCGTCCGAACGCAGTTTGCCCAGGGACTTCACCGCTTCGATGCGCACGTCTTGCGAACCATCCTGAAGCGCAATCACGAGCGCGCTCGTCGCCCGCGCGTCGCCAAGTTCCCCCAACGCCCGGGCGACGGCCCGCCGAACCTCGACGGCCGCGTCTTGCACTTTGCCGATCAACGGCACGACCGCCCGCGTATCGCCAAGCCTGCCCAGAGCATGCGCGACCTCGACACGAACCTCGAACGCGGAATCATCGAGGTGCCCGAGCAACGGAGACACCGCGTCGGACAAACCCGACGATCCCATGGCTTTTGCCGCGGCTACGCGCACGTGCGAATCGGGATCACCGAGCACGCGGCCCAGCGCGACGATCGAGCGATCCGTCGGCGCGATTCGAATCACATCGCAGGCCGCCCGCCGAAGCCGAGCATCCCCTTCCCCAAGCCAACCGATGACGTAATCACCCGCTTTGGGCATCGAAAACGACGCCGCCGCCGTCGCGGCGAGCAGTCGAACTTCGATGTCGGTATCGCCAAGCGCCCGCTGCACGAGCGGCACACCAAGCTCGGGCGGCAAGTCCACCACTCGTTTCGCCGCAGCTCGACGTTCGGCAACGTCCGACGAAGCCAGCGAACGCGCGATTCGTTCCGGCACGTTCGGCCAGACAAACGCTTGTCCCACGGTGCAGGACAAACCCAGGGCGAGGCCGACGAGACCGCCGGTCAAACGAGTGCGGAGAGAGGAACGCACGGGCGGCAACGTATCAGGAAAGCGAAGGCGGCGCATCGCTGCGCGACGATCCATTGCGGTCGGTCGAAGGGACGCGTGCTCGTGACGGCGGCCCGGAGCTGTTCGTGTCCACAGCGGCCTGCGCGGCCAATGGACGTGGTTGCACTTTCGCAGGGGGTGGAGCCGCAGCGCGCAGGTTGATGAACTTGTTCAGCAAGTCGAACCAGAACGGAGCTCCGAGCGAAATCGCGATGGCGGTGAAGAGCCATCCGGCGATACGTCGACCCCAACCCCAAAACGTGATGGGCAACAGGCGCTGGTCACAAGCTTCGCCGCCGTTGCTCCGACAAAACCACGTGGGTCCTTCCGGCCAACCCATCGGCATTCCGAGCGAATCGATGCCGTGTTTCAACGCCACGACACGCTTGCGCAAAAGTTCGCCGGTTTGACGATCTTTCTCCGCTTGCGCGGCTTCTTCCGGCGTTTGTTTCGCGGCCGCTTTGCGGTCTGCGATGGCCTCTTCGACGGTCTTCATTTCGGCCGAGCCTTGCTTGACGCTGTCGGCGACGACCGAAGCGACGGACTGTCGCAAGACGGCGTCCTTGGACAAACTATCGACCACGACGAACGTGTCGACGTTCAAGCCGATGGCGATGCCCAAAGACACCACGGCGATGATCATCGTGACGGTTCGTTTGTACCAACCGCCGACGCCTTCCATCGTGTGATCGAACCACGTGGCGATGCGATGAATCGCGTCGTCGTGCGTCTTCACGCGTTCGTCCGCAAGCAACGCGCTCAACGCGGCCCGAACCCCGGGATCGATGCCCTGCACTTTGGAAAACCGCGCGCGAAGCTGCTCCAAGTCCGTGATGAGAACTTCGGGAGCATTCGAAGGCTTGTTCGTTCGAGGCCAAAGGTTTCGGAAAAACCTATGCGTCGCCTTCCAAGGAATCAGGACGACGGCTTTCAACATGCCCCAATGCTCGGGCGGAACGACCTTGTCTTTTTCGTCATCCCACGCGGCGATCACATCCACGAGCGCCCGGGCAAACAGTTCGGACGGGATATACGCAGGGTCCGTGTCGTCATCGCTGGTCAGACCATCGATGAGCGGATGCGTGTACAGCTTCTCCGTCATCAAACGATCCTTCAGCAAACGTTCGATCGCGCGACGCAGCGTGACTGCGCGCAAGGAAAGAATCGTCGCGATGGCCTCGGTCACCGCCGAGCCGATGACACTGAGCACCATGAACACGAACGAGGTGCCGATCGCGATGTCGATGATGTTGGATGCAGGCACATTGCCTCCTCGAACCGACCGCACTTGGTTGAACAACGAGCGCCCGACGAACGCGTGGGACTCGAGCCCCACGATCCAAGCTGTATCGTTTCCGAAGCTTCGAGGTACGGCAACCTGAACGAAGCCGGCGGAAATCCTTCAGGTCAATGCAGTTACCGACACCGATGATGCCCGCTTGCTTGGCCTTGGATGCAAAAGTCGCGATACTGTGAGCCGTGGCTGATTCCCGACACCAACCCACCGTGCGCCCACAACGCCTTGCTCTCGGCATCATTGCGCGAGCTCCCGTCGCGGGCACCGTCAAACGTCGTTTGAGTCCCCCGCTGTCGCCGGCGCGAGCCGCGGAGCTTTCGTCTGCACTTCTCGCGGATCTTTTGGGCGTTTTGACGCTTTTGCCCATGGGTTATCGCGCCTTGCTTTGCGACTCCGAAGCCGCGCGCGATGCGCTCAAGACAAACCTTCCGCCGCGTTGGCAAGTCGCCCCGATCCAAGCATCGTCCTTCGAAACGCAGATCTCCAAAGGTCTGGATCACCTGTTTGCCCAAGGCGTAGAAGCCGCCGGGATCCTCACCAGCGACTCGCCCTTTGTTTCACTCGACGAACTTTACGAAGGCTTCATGTGGTTGACGAAGCACCGCCGTCTGCTCCTCGGACCCACCACGGCCGGAGGCTTGTACCTCGTGGGTATGTCGCACGCCGAGCCGGGGTTGTTTCAAGGTGTCGATTGGACGTCGCCCGGCGTCGTCAAGCGCCTCGAACAACGCGCCGCCGAACTGAAAATTGAAACACAGCTCATGTCCCCGATCACGGAAATCGAATCGAACGAAGAGCTCGTCAAGTTCGTCAAGGACGTGCGCACCGGTACGAACAAGCCCATCGGCGGTTTGCCGGCATGTACGGCGCTGCTCAACGGGGCCGACTTCGCCCAGATCAAGTAAACAAAAAAAACGTTGGCCCTCCAAGCGTTGTCGTTGGAGGGCCAAGTGTTTGTCTCAAAGAACGTCGTTCACTCCGCGTCGGCAGGGCTGGCGATGCCTTGGAACGCGGTCGAACGACCACGCGTCGCTCGTTGTTCCTGACGAACCAAATCCCGATCCAACGTATCGCCGAAGTTGCGCAGCATGATCTCGGCTTGCGTGTGCGCTTCCGGCGTATCGACGTCGATCCAACGCGCATCACCCACGTCGCACGCGAAGAACATCCCGCGTTGCGCGAGCGTCCGCACGCCATCGCTGAGCGAACAATCGTCCTGCTTGGCGTACACGTGATCGAGCGCTTCGATGAGCGAAGGACCGATCCGAAACACGCCCGTATCCAGCGCGTCGTACGCGTCGAGCTCTTTGCTGATGTCCGTGATGCGCCCGGCTTCCGTGCGCACCTTGGTGGCATCATCGATGTCGAAACAACGCGCGATGGCTCGGTCGACACCGAGTGCGGCGGCTCCTTCGGGCAAATCGAAGGCATTCAGGCGACGAACGATCGCCGGCGCGTACAGGTGATCGGCCATGGTCAAGAGCGTGTTTGGTTCAACGAACTCACGTGCGGCCAAGAGCGACACGCCGTTTTTCTTTTGAAACTGGGTGTTCGTGACGAACGAGACGCTGAGTCCAAGGGACGTATCGGCGGCGATGGCGTCGCGAATGACGTCTTGCAGGTACCCGGTCACGATGACGGCTTCGCGGATGCCTTCACTCGCGAGCGTGCGAAGGATGCGAAGGAGAAGAGGCGTTCCCGCAACCAGCTTCAGCGGTTTCGGGAAAACCTCGCCGCTCACGAGACGTGAGCCCAATCCTGCGGCGAGCACGACGGCCCGCTTCATCGGTTTTGTTTCAAGCATGAAGGGTTCAAGTCCCGAGCTGAAGCGCGCCCCTCGTAGCACGCATTCCGCCAATAAAACAACGCTGGTTCGTTCACGTCGAGGTCCGGTGTGACAGCCGCGTCAGTGTTGCAAAAGCGCAACAGTCGCCGAGAGATGACACAGGAACTCGGCGCCATCGCAATCACGGAACACGGGCGTGCTGCGTGAGGTGCGGTGGAGACACGAAGTCCATTCGAAGCAATACGGAGGCCAAGCGAAGTGCCACCATGCCTTCGCACTTCACGCACGCGATCCACGGGCGCACGAGCGCGCAACACGTCATGCTCGGGGCGCTCATACACAACCGTGCGCAGTATCTTGTTCTGGTGCCTGGCTTGTGATCGATACGAGATCGAACACGTGGAGGATCGTCCGTGAAGCAGCCGCAAGAAATCAAAAAGCCCGAAGGCAAATTGGCCGTGCTTTTGCCCGGGCTTGGAGCCGTCTCGACAACCACGATCGCCGGGGTGATGTTGGCCCGCCGCGGTCTCGGTTTGCCGATCGGTTCACTCACTCAACTCGCGACGATTCGCCTCGGAAAACGAACGGAAAATCGCACGCCGTTCATCCGCGACTTCTTGCCGCTCGCCAAGCTGCCCGAGCTCGAGTTCGGCGGCTGGGATTTGTTCACCGACAACGCGTACGAATCGGCCAAACATGCCGAGGTTCTGGAGGACAAACACCTCGACCTCGTCCGCGATGAGCTCGCCACGGTCAAACCCATGAAGGCCGTCTTCTATCCCGAGTACGTGAAGCGCCTGCATGGTCCGCACGTCAAGACGGGAACCAACAAGGCCGACATGGTCGAGCAGGTGCGCGACGACATCCGCACGTTCATCAAAGAAAAAGGCTGCTCGCGCGCCGTCGCCGTTTGGTGCGGCTCGACCGAGGTTTACTTCCCGCCGACCGACGTTCACGCTTCGATCGAAGCGTTCGAAGCGGGCCTGTTGAAGAACGATCCAGCCATCTCGAATTCGCAGATCTACGCGTGGGCGTGCATGAAAGAGCGCGTGCCTTACGCCAACGGCGCTCCGAACCTGACGGTGGATTTTCCCGCCGCGTGGGACTTGGCGAAGCAGAACGAAGTCCCCATCGCGGGCAAAGACTTCAAGACGGGACAAACCTTGATGAAGACCATCATCGCCCCCGGTTTGAAGTCCCGCATGCTCGGTTTGTCCGGGTGGTTCTCCACGAACATCCTCGGCAACCGCGACGGCGAAGTCCTCGATGATCCCGATTCGTTCAAGTCCAAAGAAGTTTCGAAGCTGGGCGTGCTCGAGTACATCCTTCAGCCGCAGATCTACAAGGACCTGTACGACAAACTCTACCACAAGGTCCGCATCGAATATTACCCGCCGCGCGGCGACGCGAAGGAAGGTTGGGACAACATCGATCTGTTCGGATGGCTCGGTTATCCGATGCAAATCAAGATCGACTTCCTCTGCCGCGATTCGATCCTCGCCGCCCCGATCGTCCTCGACCTGGCCTTGCTGATGGACCTCGCTTCACGCGCCGGTTTTTCCGGTACGCAGGAGTGGCTGAGCTTCTACTTCAAGAGCCCGATGACGGCGCCGAACCTGTATCCCGAGCACGACTTGTTCATTCAGTCGATGAAGCTGAAGAACACGATGCGCTGGATGATGGGCGAAGACCTCATCACGCACCTCGGCAACGAATATTACTGATTCGTAGTGTCCGTCGGGCCAAACGTGCTCGCCAAGTACAGCACGCCGAGCACGATGAAGACCGTCCCCGCCGCTCGCTTGATCCAAATCGCCGGCACGTAACGACTCACCACGCCCCCCACGAGCACCGCGATGGCGCTCGTGGCGACCAGGGCCAGCGCCGATCCCGCAAACACGCTCAGCCGAGACGAACTCGCCCCAGACAAACTCATCGTGGCAATCTGGGTCTTGTCACCCATTTCGGCGAGGAACACGGCGGCAAACGTCGAGGCGAAGAGTTTCCAATCCATCGGGCGAGGGTGTCCGACGACGACGTTCGTCGCAAGAGCACATAACGTTCAGCCACGCGGAGGCGCGTAAAAGTCGACGATTCGAATGGGTTCGGTCAAGCGCACGCGAACCTGCGAGCGTTCGCCGCGCACGTCGCCGCCGATCTGGAACGACGTGGGGGGATCCATTTCGATCGAGATATCGTCGACGAAGAAATCGAACGTATCTTCGAGGTTGTCGTATTCGCCGCGCCAAATGCTGGGAAAATGGGTGACGAATTGGGCGGGCGTGATGTTGGTGATCCTCAGCTGCATACGATCGGCCCGATCTTCGGCATACGGAAACATGCGAAAACCAAAGCCGTAATAGGGGATTGTCGCGACGCACGCGAGTTTGGCCGGACCTTCATAAATGACGCCGCCCTTGCGAATCGGCGCCCCCAAGATCGTGCCTTTCCCACCCACACGAACCGCATCGCCGCCTTCGTTGATGACGCGACAATGCGGCGTCGGGCGCAAAAAATAACTCGGAATCGTCTTGAACGAAGCCGCAATCGCGTACGAGGCGATGCCCGGGGCAAACCTGCGTAACGGTCCCCGAGCCAACGTGTTCTTCACCAGGTTGTAGTCGCGAAGCATCACCGCATCGATCCCGTATCCGCAAAATGGAGACAACATGCGTTCTACTTCGACGAACCTCATCCAGCGGCTTCCGGCATCGGCTCGCATACGCGCCAGATCCACGGCGAGACCTCGGGAGCGTTCGGGACCGGAGGCGGTCGAGCCGAGCACCCAAGCGAGCGAATTGCCCGTGCCGAGGCGCAAGAGGCCGAAACGAGGCAAAGGGACGCCGCGTCGACGAGCTTCTTGGACGACGGCGGTGAGAACCACGGTGAACGTTCCGTCACCGCCGCCGGTGAGGATGGTGCCGTAACCGCGGTCGACGAGGGTTCGCGCGATACCTTCGCTTTCTTCAACCCGCCGCGAGACGAACAGATCGCCGTTGTCGAGGATTTGATCGAGGGTTTCGATGACCTCCGCGGTCACGCTTTTCGCGTTGCCATTGACGACGACGGCGATACGCGAGGAAAGCGGGCTGTTTGGCGAGACAGACGGGTTTGACGGATACGAGCTCGAGGGTGGCGGAGCCGAAATGCTGTTCGTCGGGGAAGAAGCCATGACCGAGGTTGCGTGACGAGACGTCATTTGGCGGGGTGTAGCACGGATGCCACCTCACGATTCGGTGTGTTTGGACTCGGATTTCGAGCTGCGAATGCCAAAAGTTGATGTCCATCCGAAAGTTTGTGGACGGATGGGGAGAAATTTTGGTAAGGCGACGAGCGGAAAGCTCGAGTGCGCGTGCGACGTGCACGGAAGACAAGTTCGATCCAAGCGAAGAACGCTTGGACGGACGCGGATGTTATCGCGGAAGCGGGACGCAGCAACATGGCGAAAGCGATGAAAGAAAAAAGCTCCGAAAAGAGCTTGAAGAAGAAAAAGAAGAAGATTTCGAGCGCCTCCCGCCAGAGCGATGGCCCCGAGACCAAGACGACCAAGGCATCGGGTGAGTCGAAAGCCAAGTCTGGGGAATCGAAGTCCAAGTCTGGGGAATCGAAGTCCAAGTCGGGGGAAGCAAAGGCCAAGTCGGGGGACGCGAAGGCCAAGTCGGGGGACGCGAAGGCCAAGTCGGGGGACGCGAAGGCCAAAGTAAAGACGAAGACCAAGTCGAAGGCGAAGGGCAAGGAAGACGATTCCAAGACTTCGAAGCGCAAGCTTGGTTTGCGAGGCGCGGCGCCTTGGGCAGCTCGACACGCGGCGAAACATGCGGCGGAAGCGCGGGCTCGGGCGGCCGAACCTGCTCCGCCCGGAAGTGCTCGGGCAACGATTCGCGTTCCGCAAGGCGCCGAAGAGATCAAGGCGAAGATCAGCGAGTTGCACAATCAAACGACGAAGATTCGCACGTTGCGCAAGCGCATGGAGAAAGGCTTCTTCGAGATCGGTCAGGTGCTGGCCGAGATTCAAGAGCAGGAGCTTTTCCAAGCGAAGGGATATGGTTCGTTCGAGGCATTCCTCGAGCGAGAAACGGACCTCGGCAAACAGACTTCGCTCAAGCTCGTGAAGTTGTCGAAGGTGTTTCAGCGAGAAGCGGCGCTCGATTACGGCATGGACCGTTGTTTTGCGGGCCTTGCGGCGCTCGAGGGTGAAGTTGCTCCGAAGGCTCCCGCTCCGTCGTCTCCCGGTCCCGGAGCATCGCTGCCCTTGCCGCTCAAGCCCCCGATGCGCATGGTCGGCGGCTGATATTCGTTTTTCCGGCCAAAGTTCATGAGGAAAGCGACCCGCCCGTCGGGGGCGAGTCGCTTTCGTCGTTTGTCCTGCGATAACATCGAAGCACTCGAGATGAGGCTTTGCCCCAAACCCCACGAGGGCTCCCCGCCCTCGACCCGGCAAGGGGCGGCGGCCCCTTGACCCTTGCATGCGCCGCTTGCGCGACGCACAAAGGGTGATTTAGGGTGGTGTCATTCGAAGCGATTGGCGTAGATATCGCCGTTGGCGCCGTTGGTTCCAGTCGCCGTGCGGTAATCGTTCCACACCACGATGCCGCGCATGCCCGCCGCGTTCGTCACGATGAACGGACTGCGCGAATCCGCAGCGCCCAAAGGCGACGGTGCACCGGCCATTCCGACATCCATCCGCAATTCATTCGGCTGAAAGTTCAAGCCGTCATCGAATGAATTGTTCGCATAAATGTCCCGCTGCCCATTACGCGCGTCTTCCCACGTGACGAATACGTTTTGCCCGGTACCGAAGGCGATACGCGGACGTGTCGACGCGCCCGTGCCGGCCACGGATCCCAAATCGGCGCGAGCCGTCGTCGTGGGGAATGTCGCGCCGGCATCGAGCGACACGGAAACTCGAATATCGGGCAAACCGCTGCGTGTGTCTTCCCACGCCAAAGCGACACGTTGCATGGACGTGGTAATCGCCGGAGATGAAGCATCCGCAAACGTGGAATCGACATTGACAATGGCGCCGTCCGCCGAATAGTTCGCTCCGGAATCGGTGCTCCGCGCCATACGAATGGTCTTCTTCGCGGCTCGCAAATCCGTCCACGCAATGTAGACGTTCGGACCGCCTGCATTCGCAGCCATGGCGATTTGCTCGGCCGGCTGACCGCCGGATACGGGCACATTGGGCCCGAGCGTATTCGCAATGGCGTCGTACGTTGCTGCGAAAACTTCGGCCTTGCCATTACGAGCGTCGCGCCACGCAATGAATGCATGGCCATTGCCATCCGTGGCGACAACCGGTTGCTCCGCTTCGCCGGCCACCGAATTGATGCGCAGATCCTGAGCGAGCCACGTAGCTCCACCATCGACCGAGCGCTGGAGATATACGTTTGTCGTGACCGCCGAACCAGTCCCGCTGAGGCTTTGCCACACCACGACGAGTTTGTCTTGGTTACCCATTGCGCCGGCTTGAACCACGGCCCCTTGAATCAAGAAGGCATCGGCGCCCGTCGCATCCTTGTCGACGCGCGCCGGCACGGTGTACACGTTGTAGTTTGGCGCGGGCGCATTCGCGATGTACACATCGCGATGTGCGGCCGTTGGGAATTGCGCCAATGCGACATACGCGCGATTCGGAGACAAGAACACCGCCGGTTCGACTTGAACGATGCCCGAGCCCGCGACACCGACGTCCGTCGCGAGCCAGGTCATTCCACCATTGGTCGAGACGTTCGCGCGAATATCGGCGTCTCCCGTGCGCCGATCCAAATAGGCGGCCACGACGACGTCGCCCAAGCCGGCAACCGCCAATTGAGTGCTCGTCGCTTGCCCGACGCCCGAATTGCTCCCGACATCGAGGCGCGTGTCCGTCGCATTCACGACCGGGCAGCCTTCGTCGGTCGCCGCATCGCAATTGTTGTCCTTGCTGTCGCAAAGTTCGGTGTCCGGATCGATGTTGCCCACACAAGCGAGCGCGCCATTGAGACACGCTCGAGCGCCGAGCATGCATTCGCCGACATCGGAGAAACCGCACGGATCGCCGACGTTCGGAAGCATTCCATCATCGACTGCGCCATTGCAATCGTTGTCTTTACCGTCGCATGTTTCCATGCCCGTCGGCATGCACGCATATTCGCATCCGTTGGCCTCGATGCCATCCAGATTGTAATGGCCGGGCAAACACCCCGCGAACGAGCACGTGGCGCCCATGCATGCGCCCACGGAATTCGGATAAAGGTCGCCGCATTTGTTGCCGCATGTGCCGCAATTGGCTGGATCCGTTTGCAAATCGAATCCTTCATCCACGGTCACGTTGCAGTTGTTGTCCACGTAATCGCAGACCTCGACACCGCCGTTTGTCTGCGTACACGCGTATTCGCATCCGTCCGCGGAATTCGCATTGACGTCGTTGTATCCGACGAGGCATTGATCGAGCGCGCATTTTCCGGCCACGCAAATGGCGGTCGCGTTCGTGAATTGACAAACGTTGTTGCACGCGCCGCAATTGAATTGATCCGTTTGCAGGTCCGTGAGCTCGTCGACTTGACCATTGCAATCGTTGTCGAGCGAATCGCAAATTTCAGCGCCGCCGTTGGACGGCGTGCATTTGTATTCGCAACCGTTCGCCACCTGCATATCCAGGTCGATGAAGCCCGCGGCGCACGTATCGACGAGGCAGAAACCGCCGGTGCAAACGGGAAATGCATTGGGCAAACTGCAAACGACCCCGCATGCGCCGCAATTTTTGGGATCGGTCATGATATCGGCCATGCAGCCGCCATTGCCGCCGGTCCCCGGAATAATGCTGCCTCCGTCACCCGAGCCGCCCGTTCCGCCCATTCCGCCGGCGCCCGCTTCGCCCGCCGTCCCGCCCGCTCCGCCCGCGTTGTCATCGCATCCGAAGCAGAACGCATCGGTATTGCAACCCGTTGTGCCCAGCAAAACCACCGTCAATGCCGCCGGCGGAAAAACGCCGATGATCCAATTCCTTTTCATGCGTTCCTCCGATTGCGACGACGACCGGCCACCAGCGCGGCAAACGCAAAGAATGCCGCTATGCTCGCATTGCGATCGTTCGCGCCGACGTTGCATCCGCATCCGCCGCCGCCCGTGGCCAAGCCCCAAGGCTGGTTCGAATTATCATTACCGGCCGCTCCGGAGCTCGATGCATTCATTCCGCCCATTCCGCCCATTCCGCCGGTTTCGCTTCCCCCACCCTGACCACTTCCGCCATTGCCGCCGCTGCTGGTCGACGAACCACCATTACCTCCGGTTCCATCCGGAATGCATGAGCCTTGCATGCATGTGGTCCCCATCGGACATACGACGTTATCGCACGAAAGGACGACGCAATATCCGTCTTTGCAGATTTGTCCGCCGGGACAAGGGAACTCGCCCGATTTGCATTTCTCGGCGCACGCGCCTTCGATGCACTTCGTATCGCCCGGACAAGGCGCCAATTGATCGGCCGTGCCGTCGCAATCGTTATCGAGTCCATCGCAGATCTCCGCGGTTGGTCCAAGCGAACCAATGCACGTGATTTGTCCGCCGATGCAGTACTCGACGCCCGATTTGCAGGTCCCGACGTCCGATCCGCACATCGCACCGCCCCCCGGATTTCCGTCGTCGATGGCGCCGTTGCAATCGTCATCGATCATATTGCAGAGTTCCACCGTCGCCGGTGTTCCACCCGTGCAAACGTTCATGCCATTGACGCACGCGAAAACTCCGGGCACGCAAGCGCCGACATTCGATCCGCAAGGTCCCCCCGAATCCACAGGTGAATCGTCGACCGTGCCGTTGCAATCGTCGTCGAGCATATTGCAAACTTCGAGCGACGGGCCTTTTCCGCCCACGCACACGAGCACGCCGCCGCTGCATTGCATGACGCCCAACGTGCATTCGCCCGCGTCATTACCACAAGGCAATCCCGCGCCGGCCGGAGAATCGTCGATCATTCCATTGCAATCGTCATCGAGCGCATTGCATTGCTCCGCCGTCGGTCCAACTTCGCCGACACAAATCAACGTTCCATTTTGGCAAACTTTCGTCCCGAAGGAACACTGGCCGACATCCGAAGCTCCGCACATCACCCCGGCATCGTTGGGGTTGTTATCGATGATGCCGTCGCAATTGTTGTCTTTTCCGTCGCAGATTTCAGCGGACGGCGTACACGGCGCCAAGAGCCCGGTCACCTTCAAAAACATGTCCTCGAAATCATTGTCGCCACCGCGATACAAATCTTCGAATCCGAAGTAATACGCGAGTGGATTGACCTTTGATTGGTACAGCAAGTAGTGCACGTAGTTGCCGTCGCCATTTCGAGCTTGTTCGGTGTAGTAGATATGGCCGACGTTCCCCACGGCGCCGCAATTGTTGGCAATCGGCGCATTTTCAGGCGTAATCAGGAAGAAGGCAATGAATCCTCCCAAATATCGACCCGCCATGAATTCCGTCTGGAAATTGACCGTTCGCGTCGAAGTCGGTTCATCGGCGCACGGCGTAATGGGATAAAGCTGCGTCGGCGCGGTGATATTGTACCAGCCAAACGTGTTTTCAAAGCCGGCGCCTTCAATCAGGTCGGTCACGCTGATCGAACCGTAGACCCCATTGTTTTGCGGGATCGCAAAGACCTGCGGGCTTGTGGTGGCGCTGAAAATCGCGTTGACAGGATTGGTCGTCGATGTCGCCGGCAACCCTTCGCCGATATTGAGCCCGGCCTGAATACAACCGGTGGGATTGCCGCTTGCCGGACAAGTGCCCAATTGAATCGGCACGACCAATCCGTCGGTCTGCTCGACAACCGCGTGAGCAGGGATCGCGACGAGGGCCGATCCAATGGCAATGAATGAAGCAGCGGCGACTCGAGATGAAGCAAGTCGAAAGATGCGCATAGTGCCGAGACTACGCCACTTTCGTCTGCAAATGCAAGAGCTTCTTACACCGACCGGTCGAGATACGATTGCGATATGTCAATGCCGGGACCAAACGTCGCCGTGTACTCGCCTACGGCTTCGCCGCCAATCCGGCGACGACGCCCAACACAATGGTTCCAACAAACAACAGAATCGTGAAGCCGACCATGACGAGCGCCATGATTCCGCACGTTTTCCAATAGGATCGACTCTTGTCCAGCGCATCTTCCATGGTCGATGCCGATTGCGCCATCACGAACGAATCGATGGCATTGGCAAAACGATGCATCAAGATGCCGGGAATCGCATAAAAACCGGCCACGAAGAGATACAACAGCCCGCCGATCGGCCCGACCAATGCTTCCGCTCCGCCCATACCTGATTTTCCCGACGCCGCAAGCCCGACCAGCCCGCCGAGGAACATCAGGCCGGCTCCGAGCACCATAAAGCCCGCTCCAAGAAAACAGAACACCGACAAGAGGCGTATCCAAGGCCGAGCGTCCCGCAAATGATCGACCATGCGCGGAGTCATCGACTCCATTTGCCCCATTTGAGGCATTGAGGCCGCTTGCTGCGGCATTCCATACCCCCCAGCTCCGGGAGCTTCATACGGATTGTACGATGATGCCATGGTTTACGACTCCTTTTGCCCTATTTCACCCGGACGATGTATCCCCATTCCGACCCATGAGCAGCAATATCACGAATCGTTTCACTTGCCAATCGGGTTCGTCGGTGCTTACCCGGACGAACTGAACCGCGGCAAACTGACTCGCACAATCGTGCCTTCACCTTTTTTCGTCTCCACCGCGACGCGACCGCCATGTTGATCCACGATCTTTCGGACAATCGCCAAGCCGAGTCCCGTGCCCGCCGCTTTCGTCGTGAAAAACGGGTCGAAGATCTCCGCCAAAATATGCGGATCCACGCCCGGCCCGTTGTCTCCGATTCCGAGCCACACATCGCGCTCGTCCCCGCCCGTGAAGGCTCGAAGGACCCCGCCGTCCGGCATCGCGTCGAGAGAATTCACCACCAAATTCAAGACCACCTGCTTGAGTTTTTCCACGTCGCCGAGCGCCACGACATTGGATTCGAATTCCCGCACGAGCTCCACTTTGTGCGAAGCCATCGCCTCCGCTTCGAGCTCCAAGACGTCTTCCAAGACGCGCGACAACTCCACCGGCTCGCGTTGCGGCGCCCTCGGTCGGGCAAGCTCCAAAAAGTCCGTCAATAAACGCTCGAGACGCTTGATCTCTGTTTCGACGATCCTCACGCGCGCACGTAATGGAGCCTTCGCCGTTGCATCGGACAAACGATCGATACCTCGGCCCAGCAAATGCAATTCGAGCACGGCGGCATTGAGCGGATTACGTATTTCATGCGCCAACCCCAGCGCCAACGGAGCCATTGCATTGAGCGCTTCGGCCCCTTGCGCCCGACGTTCGAGCGCCCGACGTTCGGTCACGTCAATGCCGATTCCATACACGAGCTCCACGCGATTTCCAGACCCGCGCACCGCACTCAAATGCCAGCGAACCAATCGAATCGCGCCCACGGCGTCCCGCACGCCGACCTCCACGTCCGCCGGAGTACCGTCATCCCGCACGTTCATGAATGCCTGGCCAAATCGTCGACGTCCATCATCGTCCAAAATATTTTCCGGCAAATTGCCGCTCGCCGCTTCTTCCGTGGAAATTCCCGTGACCGCTGCGATACGCGGATTCCACAAAGTCACGCGACCTCGCACGTCGAGCCCCACGATGAGCACGTCGGCGGCGTCCACGATCGCTCGATAACGCCGCTCGAACTCTTCACGCTCGCGTTTCAAAGCAACTTTTTCGAACGCTTGTGCGACCGTCGAGATGAGTTCGGCCGGGCGAAACGATTTCAACACGAACGCGAACGCGCCGGCTCGTAATGCGGCAATGGCAATATCGACCGTCGCATTGCCGGTCAGCAAAACGATTTCCCCATGCGGACAGGATTCACGCAATGGGCCGATCAAGTCCACGCCGCTTTCGTCCGGCAGCTTGACGTCGACCACGGCAACGTCGAAACCTTCCCGCGCCGCATGCTCGCGCGCCAGGCGTCCGGTGGGAGCCAAAGCGACTTCGGCGCGGAGCTCATTTGCGCTTTCGAGCACGTCACGAAGATTTTTGGCCAGGTTCTGGTTGTCGTCGACAATGAGAATTCGCGCCGTCACGCTGCACCTTCCGCGCGATGCTTACCACCGGGAAAAGAAAAACGCCCGTGAAGTTCGCACGCGAGGCTCGAAGCAAAGCGGGTCAAAGGCGACTCGGGGCCCCAAATGATCAAATGATCAACGAACGCTTTGCTTTGCCAAACAACGTGGTACAAGCCGCCTGCGATGCGGTTCGTAGATGAATGTCGAGTGAAGGTTGTGGCAGGCAACGGCGGTAACGGCGCCGTCGCATTTCGCCGCGAAAAATTCGTTCCTTTTGGCGGTCCATCGGGCGGCGACGGAGGACGCGGAGGCGATGTGGTGCTCGAAGGCGATTCGGGCATGAGCACGTTGCTCGATTTCGTCTACGCTCGGACGATCGAAGCCGCGCGCGGCGAACACGGCCAAGGCAGTGAAAAATACGGCCGCGGAGGCGCCGATCGCGTCGAACGCGTGCCGCTCGGAACGCAGATCTTCGACGCCGAATCCGGCGAGCTCATTGCGGACGTGACCGAACACGGTCAACGCGTCACGGTCGTGCAGGGAGGTCGCGGAGGCCGCGGAAACATGCACTTTGCGACGCCTGAAGAACGCGCGCCGCGTCGGGCGGAAAAAGGCGAAGAGGGCGGAGTTCGCGAACTTCGGTTGGAGCTCAAAGTTCTTGCCGACGTGGGCCTCGTGGGTTTTCCCAATGCTGGCAAAAGCACGTTTGTCTCGGCCGTGTCGCATGCGCGCCCGAAAATTGCCGACTATCCGTTTACGACGCTGACGCCGCATCTCGGCGTGGTGGAGGTCGGCGGAGGTCGCAGGTCGGGCGGAGCCACGTTTGTCGTGGCGGATATCCCGGGGCTCGTTCCCGGAGCCAGCGAAGGCGTGGGCCTCGGCATTCAGTTCCTGCGGCACCTCGAACGCACCGGCGTTCTTTTGCATCTCGTCACGATTGATCCGGGCGAAGATCGCGATCCGTTGAAAGACTATCGCGCGATTCGCAAAGAGCTGAAGAAGTACAGCGAAGAATTGGCGGCTCGTCCGGAAATCGTCGCCTTGACGAAAGCCGATTTGCCCGACGTACGCGAGGCGTATCCGGCGCTCAAGAAACGGTTTGGCCGGGCAAAAATTCCGCTGCACCTCGTCAGCGCCGCGACGGGCGAAGGTATGCCCCAGATGATCGCCGCGCTTTGGGATATCGTGAAGGCAAACAAAAAGACGCCCTGACCGCACGGATCTCCGAGTCGAATATTTGGGGCCGCAAAAGTTGACGGTCCCGACGCACCTTCGTACTATCGCCGCGGTTGTCGTCCCGAAGGGGGCTTGTGCATGGCCGAAGATCGACGTCGAGAACGCCCCGGAACCGAATTGGTCGAATCGGCCGAATCGCGGATCTCCATGCCGCCGAATAGCCGCGAAGGCGGCCCGGAAAGTGGCGCAGCCGGGACGCATTTCGTTCCGGGCACCGTTGTCAATGGCAAATTCACGTTGCAACGAGTCGTCGCATTCGGCGCGATGGGCACCGTCTTCGAAGCTCGCGACATGTTCGTCGAACGGCAAGTCGCGCTGAAACTGATGCACCCGCACCTCATGATGGACGCCAATCTCGTGACGCGTTTTCGTCGCGAAGCGCAAGCGGCGGCGCGAATTCAGCATCCGAACGTCGTCATCGTTTTCGAGGTCGGAAAACATCGCGACAAGACGTTTTACATCGCCCAAGAATTTCTCGTGGGAAAAACCCTGCGCAAACTCTTGGATACGCGAAAAACCCTCGATATCGCCGAAGCCATTTCCATCGCCATTCCCGTGATCGGCGGCGTGGCCGCAGCCCATGCTTGCGATATCGTGCACCGGGACTTGAAACCGGAAAATATCGTCTTCGCGCGCACGTCCACCGGTGAATTCATTCCCAAAATCATCGACTTCGGGATCGCCAAGGTCAATCAAGACATTGGAACGAACGTGCTCTCCCATTTCGGTTCGATCATGGGAACACTGCAATACATGTCTCCGGAGCAAATCGATGGCAAACCCGTCGATGGACGGGCGGACGTTTGGGCCATGGGCGTCATGCTGTACGAAATGCTCACGGGCGAACGCCCATTCGAAGGCGATTCCGCAGGCGCGATCCTCAATTCGATTCTGACCAAGCCGCCCGTGGCGCTCGAAACCAAGGTTCCCCAGGCAGCGGCATTCTCCGCCGCCATTCATCGCGCGATTCAAAAAGATCCGACCGATCGTCATCCGTCGATGCAGGCGTTCCAGGACGAACTCGTCAACCTGCGCGATTCGACTCGCCTGCCCAACATCACGCTCCGCGACAAACCACGCACGACGGTCAAGCTCCCGTCGCCCATCGACACGCCCATCATTTCCAAACCGGAGCTCGATCCGAAGCGACTGATTGCCGAAGATCAGAAAAAAGACGAGACACGAAAGACTCGCGCAAGTCTCGTCCCGAACGAAGGCGAAGGACCCGTTTCCTTTTCGCCGATGCTCCAACCGGAAATGGAGTGGCGGGACGAACCCATGGCCGCATCCGTGCGCGAAGTGGATTGGGTCGAGCAAGCCGAACATGCCCTTTCCGTCAATGCTTTGCGTTATGCCGCCGACTCGGCGGAGCGAGCGTTTTCCGCGCCGGACATCACGCACGACGTGCAAGCGCGCATGTGGCTCGTGCAAGCCATTGCGAAGTATTGGCTTGGGGAATTCGCCGCAGCGTACGACGCGGCGGAAAAAGCAAAAAAGCGATTGGCTCGCGGGAGCACCGGATGGCATGCGGCTTTCGGGCATCTGGTGATTGCCGCGGGGCATTTGGGGCGCAAACCCGTCTTATTCGCCGCCGCCAAAGAGCTGGAAGCATTGGCCAAAAGCGCCGGTGGCGTCACGAATCAAGCGAATCTCGTCTCCGGTTGTCGTTTGGCCATCTTCGCCATGCGTACGGGGCTGGTCGAAGTGGCGCACAATTTCGTGCGCGAGGCCCTGCAATCGGTGGGAAACAATAGCGAAACAGCGCCGTTCGTCCGCGCCTGGATCGACGTCGCCTCCGCGGAAATCGCCTTGCACACGGGGGACTTGACGGCGTACGTGCAGCACATTCATTCCGCTGTGGAATTGTTCACGTCCGCCGGTGATTTGCGCAATGCTTGTTTGCAACGCGCCAACCTTGGAAACGGATTTCTGCAATTGGGCGCGCATGAGCTCGCCGCCGGCGCGCTCGAAGAAGCCATCGGTATCGCCGAGCCAATGCAGCTCGCCTTCATTTCAGGGACGGCTCGAGCCAACCTGGGTATCGCGCTCGCGAGCCTCGGGCGCGTCGATGAAGGCATTCAATCGCTCACCGTGGGCCTGGAACATGCGCGATTGCAAGGCAACGTCCGCGCCGAAGCGTACGCGATCACGTACCTCGCGCGAATGCTTGCCCGGCAAAACCAATACGACGTCGCGCTCGCCTCCGCCCGGCAAGCGGCGCATTTGGCCGAAAACGTGCCCGGATTACGTGGGTTTGCCCTGGCGGTACAAGCCGATGTCTTGCTGGCTCAAGGTCAACCCGCGGTCGCGTTGGAGCTCGCCACGGCGGCGATGACGATATTGCAAGAATTGGAGGGCGTCGAAGAAGGCGAATCCCTCATTCGTGTCGTGCACGCGCTGGCGCTGCGCGGTCTTGGGCATGCGCAGGAAGGCAAACGGTGGATCAGCGTCGCGCGCCGTGGATTACGCACCAAAGCCGCACGGATCAGCGACGAACGCTGGCGCCAATGTTTTCTCGAAAACGACCCCGACAATGCCCGCCTGTTGCGCGTCGCCGCCCATTGGGCCTCCGCGCATTGACGTACCATCGACGCCGCCCAAGTTCATCAGGCCAAACGTTTTCCCCGTACGTACACCTCGCGCACCGGCGTCGTATCGCTGCTGAAAACGACCCGCGAAATCACGTGGCTCGATTCTTCGACGTACGCCGGCAATTCAATCAAACAGAAATCGGCCTCTTTGCCGCATTCCAAACTTCCGATCCGCTTGTCCATTCCCAGCGTTTCGGCGCCGCCCAAGGTCCCCAATCGAAATAGTTCGGCCGGTTCGACGTGTTGACCCAAGCACAACGCATTGTCGTACGCCGAAGACATGATCCGACGCAAATCAAAGGTTCGTCCCGCTGCAACGTCGGTCCCGAGCGCCACGTGAACGCCGCGTTTTTGGGGCTGGATCAGCGAATGACGACCGCTGCCCAAGAAAAAATTGGAATCGGGGCAATGGACGATACGCGTATCCCGATCCTGAATGCGATTCCATTCCGAAGGCGACAAGTAAATGGCATGCGCCAGCAGCGTACGAGGTCCCAAAAGCCCCGTTTGATCATACACGTCGAGATAATCGTGGGCCCACGGATGAATGACATTCGCCGCCACGACTTCATCCAGGTTCTCCGAAATATGCGTTTGGATATAAAGGTGTTTGTCGTGCGCCAACATAGCGGCTTTTTCGAGCAGTTCGCGCGAACAGGTCAGCGCAAAACGCGGCGTGATGGCAAAAGCCAATCGACCGTCATCGAAGCCGTGAAAATCCGCCGCCAGCTCCGCAGCCGCCGCAATCGCTCGATCCGCGGGAAACTTGACGGAATCGGGGCAATTTTGATCCATCAGCGTCAACCCCGCAATGGCGCGTAATCCGCTTTTCTGCAACGCTTCGAATAAAACCCGCGTGGGTTCGGGATTCGAGCTCGAATACAAAACAGCCGTCGTCGTCCCCATCACCAGCAAACGCTGAACGAGCTCGGCGGCGACCCGGTGCGCATGATCCAGATCGGCAAATCTGGCTTCCTCGGGAAAAACCGTCTTTTCGAGCCATTGCAACAAAGGCCCGGACGCACTCCCGATGACGCGGGTCTGCGGATAATGCAAATGCGCGTCGACAAACCCCGGCGAGATGAGCCACGGGCGCACGTCACGTACGGACAAACCTATCGCGGCCTGCGGCGAATACGGCTCACATCGCGAGATTCGCCCCTGTTCGTCCACCGCGAACAAGGCGTCGTCGATGTATTGAATTTCCGTTTTATCCCCGCACGCCGTCAACAGCTTGCCGCGATAAGCCCCCGTCATGATTCCCCCTCAACGCTTTTTGAAATTATCCCGACGCATCCACCCGAGCATGGCCCCTTGACCACGCAGCACGAGAACCCAATCCTCGGATTCTTTCATCACGAAAATGGATTCTCCGGCATTCACTTCGCCGATTTCCACGGATTTCTCGGACGGTTGCCCATAAAGTTTTGAATCTTTTCGAGCAGTCCCGGGCATGAGCTTGTTTTTGCCCTGTCGCTCCGGCTCGTCATCGTGAAAATCTTCGACCCGGGGCGAAGGCTCGGACTTTCCGCGCCCTCGAGGCATTGGGACGATATCTTCCTCGTCATCGTCGTCGCGATAAAAGTCGAGCGGCGAAGGGTTTGTCCCAGGTTCTTGGACTTCGACCGGAACCCGAGAATATTTCGGTTCGGCAATGAGCTTACGGGCAATGGGACGAATGAAGACCGACATCGCCGCCCAAGCAAAAATGGCCAACCCGGCCATGAGGAAGAGGCGCGTGGTTATCTCCATCCATCGCAATCGTGATTGTACGGGAGAAACCGGCGCCGCGGGATCCGCCGAAACGGGCTTGTTGGAGCCGGTAGGCGGCGTTGGGTTCACCGCCATGAGCGCCTCCGCCGCGCAAGACTCATTGCGCTTCTCCCGGGAGCGGTGCAGCTGCTTTATCCGCGGAAAAACGTTTTTCGACGACATTCGCGTCGGTATTCGAACAGCAGCGGAAACCCTGCTGATAAAACGTATGGTTTTCGTCGTGCGAACGCGTCGACGGGCGACAACGCGTCCGTACGGGACCCCAATATCCGCCCTTCAAAATCGACGGACGCTCCCACGATCGAACCCCACGCGTCCATTCATCGATATTGCCCGTCATATCGTACACGCCAAAGGGGCTCTTGCATTTCGGCCGCGATCCGCTGGCCACGCCTTGCCACAACCGATCGAGCTCGTTCATGGCATTGAGCGAATCTCGCGGCGACATGGCACTTTCATTGTAGGGTCGCCATTTGTTGTCAATGACGCAGGCCTCGGGATCCCGGACATATCCGTACGGATACGGCATCGCTTCTTCGCCCTCGCAAGCGAACGTCCATTCGCTTTCATCGCAAAGCCGTTTGCCTTGTTCGGCACACATATCCGCAGCTTCGTTGAAATTCACCAAAATCACCGGGAACGCATTGCGTTCGTTCGGATATTCGAACCTATCCATACAGAAATGCATGGGCTTCGTCGGCAATTCTTTGGAAACCTCGAGCCACTTGTCACGGTCGAATACGGCGCACCGCTCGGGATAATCCTTGTTGATCCATTTCGTACAGGTCGTTTTCTGCATTTCTTCGACCGACTTGCCGTCGTACGCAGCCGTCGCCGAAGGATCGACCTTCATGTTGCCTTTGACTTCAATCATGCCCGCCGGACAAATCCCCCGATTTCCTTCGAGCGAATCCGTCGTCGCCGTCGGTTCGGCGGACGTCGACGAAATAATCTGCCAATGCTTGCCTTTGACCAAACGCCATTCATGCGCGGGCGGCCTTGGCAATGCGCCACGAATGGCTCCGAGCGCGAGCTGCAATGGTAATTCCTGCTTTTGCGTAAACTTCATGACGGCTGCACCGCCACCCGTAGCCCCCACGACAATGCCCAGAACAACCCCACCTACTCCCACGAGTTTCAGATGACGAGACGACCATCGTTTGGATGAATCATTCGGTTCGGATGAATTTGACATGGCGCTTGGACGGCCTTTCTACGGCGTCGTTGCAATATCCGACAAAAGCTTCTCGAGACGCGTGACGTCGTCCACGCGCTCGCCCGACAAATCCTTCTCTTCCCGCGGATCGATTGCAAGGTCGAAAAGAAAGTTGCGATTTTGCTTCTTCCGTTCCTGGGTGATCAGTTTCAAAGGCCAGTCGATCACCGCGGCTCGTTTCGGCCCATACGCAAAAAGCGGCGCATGTTTGGGCGGCGTTTCGAGGCGCGCGGCGGGCACCAAAGACACCCCGACGACACCTTCCGCCGAAGCTCCGGCAAGAGCCAACACCGTGGGCGCAACATCCAGCGTCGATACGGCCCCCGCCTCGAATCGGCCGGGTTTGCCGTCGGGCAACGAGACGATGAGCGGCACCCGGAGCATCTCTTCGTAAAGCTCGGTGCCGTGGCCTTTGGCCGCATGTTCGCCAAACCCTTCGCCATGCGAACCGTGAACGATCCACGCCAAAGGACGCGCTCGATTCCATTTCGCGACAAACGCCGCGATCTGACCGATCTGTTTGTCCACGAACGCGACTTCACCGTCGTACAACGCCGAAGGACCGCGACCGAAGCGCTTTCCAGCGTGTTCTTGATACCTCTCGTGCGCATCGAAAAGATGAACCCACAAGAATATCGGCGCATCTTTGCGGCCCAATTCATCAAGAATCGAGAGCGCCGAACGCGTCGCCAAAGCCCCCGTGACACTTCGCTCGGGGTGTTCTTCTCGATAAACCGGCTCGAACCGATCGAATCCCTGGTCAAACCCCTTTTCGTCGCTGAGCCACGTAAAAGAAACCACCGCCCCCGTCGCGTATCCGGCTCGTTTCATGCGCTCCGCGACCGTGTCGACATCCGCGGGAATCGTCGGCCACTCGCGACGCTCTTTGACCGTCTGCGACAAAGGTTTGCCCGAGACGATCGGCATGAGCGCCCGTTGCGTATCGCTGCCCGTGGCGTACGCGTGGGCAAACACGACGCCCTTCGCCGCCAATTGTTCGAGGTGCGGCGTGGTCTTCTGCTCGTACCCGTACACGCTCGTGTGATCCGCACGCACCGTATCGAGCGTGATGAGGAGAATGTCCGGAACCGAATGATTCGTATTCGACTTCTTCGGCGCTTCGGCACTCGTGGCCACGACCGAAGACGCCGAGCTCGGAGCACCAGGAGTTTGTCCGGGAACTGCACCCGCCGCGTGCGCATCGACGCCGTCACAGTCTTGATCCACGCCGTCGTCGACGACATCCACCGCTCCCGGATGACGCCGCGGATCGCCCTCGTCGCAATCATCCCCGCCAAAATGGGATCCCACGCCGTCGCCATCCCGATCGGTCCATTTCTCGAGCGCCGAGAGAAGCGATGCGGCGAGCCCTCCACCGGTTTGGACTGACCGACCCACGACCGGAGCGGACGCGATCCGCGCCGACGCGGTGAGCATCAACAAAGCTGCGCAAGGAACGCCGATCGTGGCGGCGATCTTGCTGTGTTGCGGACGAAGATCGATCGAAGCGGCAAGCGCTGTCGCCACCAGAGCAATCGCCAAATCGACGAGCGCGGAACCTACGGATCCCGCACCTCCACCATTCGAAGCTCGAGCCAAAGACACCGCCAACAGGACGAGCGGCAAGATGGAAACGAGCGCTCCGCCCACGGCGACATGTACCGGACGAACCCCACGGGAAACGAGGTTTTGCCCGAGGTTCACCATCCTTCGCGCGAGCAGCGCACACGCGATGACGACCAGCAATCCGACCACGCCAAACGTCGCGCCCCCGAGCCCTCGATGATGCGTCACCGCCTTGAGCAGCCCGGCAATCACGCTCAGAGCCGGCAGCGCCAAACCCACGAGAAGCGCAATGCTGAGCGTCACGGCGGCATTCGCCCGCGCGCCCATGACCCCGCGCAACCCTCGCCCCGCCGCACGCAAAAGCACCACGAGCAGCGACACGAACGGCAAGAGCGCCGCTGTTCCAACGAGCATGCCGTCGAGCAATCCACCGCCGGAAACGTGTGTCCGCAACGCCGTCGGCACAGCGGCAAGAGCAGCCACGGAGAGCGCCAACATGCACGCTTCGCCAAGACGCATGGTCCAACCCGAGTTTGTCATACAGAACGAACCCGCCGGAAAACGAAAGAGGTGGGGAACAATGCGCCGATCATCGCGGGCACGGCGTAGCACCGACCCTTCACGCAGAAAAGAAACAAGCGCCTACGGATGCGCCAAACCGACGTTGCCCGCGGGATCCGAAGCTACGGGCAGATGAGGTTGCAGACCGAAGCCACCTTGTCGACGCAGCTTTGATTCCACTGGTCGCAGCAACATGCGGGATCCTGCGCACAGATTGTCTCGACACACGCGGACGCCGCAGCGCCGACGTTCTTGGGTGAACAATCCTTGGTGCTCAAAGGAGCCCCGACGTTGCACAAGTTGTGCGAACATCCGGTGTTGCAACACGTCCCGTTGTTGCAGGTCCCCGAACAACATTCGGCATTGCCGGTGCACATCGCCCCTGCCGCGTGACAATCGGCGCATGAGCCATTTTCACAGACCCCCGTACAACACTTGTACGGTTTGTCCGGTTGACATGGCGTACCGACCGGCGCGCATTGACACGAACCATTGCAATACGATCCGCAACACTCGTTGTTCATTGCGCACGAATCGCCGTATTTCGTGCACGCGAGCGCAGCACAGAGGTGGTCCGCCGGATTGCATACGAGCCCCGCACAGCAATCACCATCCACCGAGCATGGAAGTCCTTCGACGTAACAGCCGAGCGAACCGCAAATGCCGCGGCCCTTGTCGCAAGAATCCTGACAACAATCCGCATCGGAGAGGCACAAATCGCCGACGTCCAAACAGCCTGCTTTGCGGCAGATTCCATTGCTGCATTTCCCGGAACAACAATCGGAATCAATGGTGCACGTCGCGCCTCGATCCGCGCACGCATTGGAGCATACGCCCCCTACGCAAATGCCGCTGCAGCAATCCATGTTGTTCGTACAAGACGCACCCGTTGCCGCGCAAGGATTCGAGCAAACGCCGTTGGTGCAAAGACCACTGCAACATTCGGCATTGTTCGTACATGACGCACCGATGGCCGCGCAGGGATTCACGCACATTCCGCCGGTGCACACGCCCGTGCAACAATCCGCATTCGCCGTGCACATTTCACCGAGCAATGCACAAACGGGATCCACGCCGCCTTTACATTTGCCATTCGTACACGTGCCGCCACAACAATCGGCTTTGGTCGTACAAGGCGCGTCGTTCACGAAACAGCAGGATTGATCGATACAACGCGTCGTATTCGTCGCATAACCACAACATTCGGCGTTCGTCACGCAACTGTCGCGCAAAGATTGGCAAAACAAAGGTTGGTCGAGACAATTGCTCGCGTGTTGACAATCATCGAGACAATCGGCAAACGTCTCGAGAAAATCTTCGCGCGTCGTCGAATCGGCTGCTTCGATTTGGCCCGACACATAACGCACACAGCCGGGGAATGTTTCCGGGCCGTAACATCGATCGTAAAGCGAACACAAACGTTCGGCCGCCCCATCGTACGTGTCGAGCTCGAGCACGCCGAGACAACTCGCCGCGGCAAACGTGATCGCCCCACCGAGCGCAATTCGTGTAACTCGCAGCGAGGACAGCGATCGACCGAAGAAATGCCACGACATTGCCACCTCGCTTGTGAACTACTTATCCGCCGTACACGCCGACAATAGATCGGAACACGCGCCGGCCAGGCATTTGCTGCACATATCGGACCCATTGGCCGACAAGCCCGATGTCCCTTGGCAAAAGCCCGCGCATTGAGAAGAACACTGCGAACAACCGCAGGTTCTCAATTCGCGATATCGGGCGCGACTCGAGACACAATCATTCCCATCGCCGGGTTTCGTGATGATTTCAGGACACGTCCTGCACGTCGCACATGTGCCGTCCGTGCACGAAAGCTGACCGCCATTCCACGCGCAACATTCACAACCGGCGCGTTTTTCCCGACAAGGCGGGACAGCACTGTAACATTCGTCCGCGTGTTCGCACAAGGTGCCGCATTCTTTGGCTTGGTATTCATCCAGCCACGTTTGCCGCTCCGTAACGGTCGCGAATGCCAAACGCTTGTTCGCGTTTCCAACGCAATCGGCAATCGACTCGAATCCAGGGCATTGGCACAAGAGCGTCACGGCGTCGTCATACCCGTCGAGTTCGAACATGGTCGCGCACCCGGCGAGGGACAAACCGGCGACGAGAAAATGCAGCGGGTGACGAGCGACCCGACGATTCACAACGCGCCCCCTAGGACAAACCCGGCCCCGGACGGCCCCGCCCAAGGCGTCCACCAAAGCGTGGGGTGATTGCGATTCGTTGATGTTCCAACCTTCGCCGTCGGCGTATTCGATGTCGAAGGCGACGGCGTCGCCAAATACAACGTGGTGCCTACGGAAAACAGCACGAGACCACCAAGTCCAATCCATTGCCCCGCTTCGGCATACGTTCGCGCCGATTCAATCGCATCGACACCTTGCGGCGTGCAATACGTCCCCACACACGCCCCGGCATCTCGAGCCTCGTTACGCTTCAACAACGCCCCAAGCTCGAGACCTCCGGCGGTCAACAAGGCCGCGGCTCCAACGCCCCCGATCGCCAATGCAACATTGGCTTGCGTACTCCGCGGCGTCGTCGATGTCGGGGGGGTTTCTCCGGGCTCGAGTCGCGGATGCGCACGATTGAGCGCTATCACATCAATCGGGATCTCCGTCTTCTTGCCATCCTCGTGAACTTCGATGTCCCGATCCAAAAGGACGGCGCCATCGTCGCGACGAACCACGAGTTTGTGGCGAAGAACCTCGGTCGGTATATCCGAGCCAAACGCACCGGGCGGCATCTTGAAGTTGTCCCAATACACATCGATGCCGGGCAACATGCCGTAAACTCGAATGACGACTTTGGGGAGCTTCGGAGCCAGCGCATCACGGCGCTCTTTGGCGTACTCGAGACGGTCGTCTTTGTCGCGCTGCGCCCTTTCGATCGCGCTGCCCCACGTGGTCCACGACGTAGCGTATCGCCCCGCTTTTTCGTAACAATCCGCGAGATTGAGCAACGTGCCGAGCGTCGGATCGAGCTTGTAGCTCGCGTCGAATTTCATGCACGCTTCGGCGAACTTCTTCTCGGTCACGAGCTGTTTGCCGGCTTGGAAAAGCGCATCGGCAGCCGCGGGATCATTGGCCCGTGCGGTGGTCGAGACGGTCAAGACGACCAACCCCGAAACAAGCAAGCCATATCGTAGGGACAAACGCGTGGGCTTCATGCTGGAAACGATTCGGCAAAGAAAACAAACGCCTCCACCCACGATTCGATCCTTGGGCAGCACTTCTCAGCTTATCTACAACCGATACATTCGGGAACCAAACAAAGGGCAAACCCTCGTCGACGAAATGCGGCGAAATGCCTTACGCCCGGCGATTTCGCAGCGTCAGAGACGACCTTTCAGAGGGTCTCCGTTGTACTTCTTGCGTTTTGTTTTGATGGTCGTCGGCGGCGATGACACCGACGCCGATGCTGCGGCGGATGCAGCCGGTTCGACGGTCGCCGAAGTCGCCGGCGAGGGGTTTGTCTCGACAGGCGGCGCGTTTGTCGCCGGAGGAGCCTTGGAATCGGAATGTTCGGTCGTCGGCACGACAGGCGGTTGGTTGGAAGCCGCCGTATCGTTTTGCGTCACGGGATCGTTCTGAGACACCGAGCGCCACAAGTAAAACATGACGGCGGCGATGACACCCAACGTGGTCAATGCCGCGACAAACTTGGGATTACCTCGCGAAGCTTGCTTGGGCGGCGGCAACGACGACGTCGTTCCGAGCTGCCCCGTCACCGTCAACGGCTCCCGAGACTTGCGCACCGGTTTGTCAGGATCGAACGAAATTCGCTCGTCACTCGCCGGCGGAGGCTCGGTTTCGCGATTCGCTCGGGAAATACGATCGCCCCGCAGATCCTCCAACGTCATGCCTTGCGCCGAAGGCGGCAAGAGTTTTTCCAATATGAACCGCCCCGTCGGACGATCCGTCGTCGACGGCAACTCGACAACTCCGAGCGCCTTGGAAAGTGCCGTCACCGCTTCGCCCGCCGTCGCATACCGCTCGGATGATTCACGAGCACAACACACGGCAAACCAAGCGTCGAAGTCGTGTCCCAAATGCGATCCGTTCTCGCTCGGAATCGGCATCGGCTCATAAGCGATCTGCGCAATGAGATGCGTGATTGTCTCGGCCGACCAAATGTCTTTTCCCGTGAGCAAACGAAACGCGATGATCCCCAGCGCCCAAACATCCGTTTGAGGACAAATCTTCGAACTATCCGCTTTCGCTTGCTCGGGCGACATGTACAGCGGCGTGCCGAAGATTTGTCCCGTCGTCGTCGCCGCGGATCTCACGAGCTCCCGCGATGCGTCCCCGGTGATCTTGGCAATTCCGAAATCCAGAATTTTGATGCACGGCGTGCCGTCTTCACGCGTCGTGAGAAACAAGTTTTCCGGCTTCAGATCCCGATGAATGATGCCGAGCGTGTGCGCCTTGTCGAGCGCTCGCGCCGCCTGACGCAAGTACAAGACCACTTCTTCGGCAGGCAATGGCCCAAGCTGCGCAACCCGTTTTTCCAGACCCTCGCCACGCAAATACTCCATGACGAGGAACGGAGTGTTGTCGAGATCTTCGGCGATATCCGCGTCCGTCACGCGCACGACGTGATCGCTGTTGATCCGCGCCGGCGTCCGCGCTTCCCGACGAAATCGTTCGATCGCGACCTTGTCCGTCGCCACCGAAGCGCTCAAAATTTTGAGCGCCAACTGTTCGTCCGTATGAACGTGTTCGACGAGAAAAACCGCGCCCATACCACCGCGACCAAGCTGACGCACAACGCGATAACGCTCGGCAATGATCGTTCCAGGCTTGATGTTCTCGGCCGCGGTATTCACCTGCGTCTCGTACCTCCGAGCACGATGAAATGACTAGACTTCTTGTAGCGCATCCACCACCGCTACATAAGCCGTTCAAGCAAAATTCTCACGCGCCCGAATCGAGCTTCGCTATTTACATTCCGATTGAACTTCGAGCGCTGCGCGCACCGCTTCGCGCACGTTGCGCGGCGTCTTCGGGTCGAGCAATGGGGCCAAACGCTTGGCCAAATCCTTCGGTTTCACATCGCCCAACGCCGCAATCGCCGCTGAACCGATCATCCGTTCCCCGTCCGACATGCCGTGAATGGCCAACTTCGAGAGCGTCGTCCATGCGTCAATTCGCGACGCATCGCATAAGACACCCAAAGCCAAGATCGCGCGTGCCCGAACCTCCGGCGTCTCCTCTTCCGCGTCAGAAATCTGACGAAGCGCGGGGAGATGATTCTTCGCGCGATGCACGGCCAAACCATCCACCGCCCGCGCTCGAACATCCGCCGAGACGTCTTTCAACGCCGCCGCAAGAGCCGCGTCGGATGCGGCGATCGCCGGTAATTGGCCCAAAGAACGCGCGGCCTGTACCCGGACAAACGTAAACGGATCCTTCTGAAGTCGTCGCTCCAATGCCGCCACGAGGAGCGCCGACGGCACCGCTGAAGGCGTCTGTTTGTCGGGAACGCCCAGCGCCTCCACCGCGGCTTCACGCACGCGAACCTCCGCGTCGTCCACCGCTTCCACAAGCGCCGATTGCAACGCCGCAATGCCCACGGACACCTGCGCCGCTCGCACGCGCACATGCGGATCCGCATCCTTGCGCAACGCCTCGACGAGAAGCTCGGAAGCTCGCGCATCACCGGAACGAGTCAGCTCGGCGGCGGGACCCAGCAAGAGGTACTTCGTTCGAAACGACGCCTCCGGTGCCCACAAGGAAATGAAAGCGTCCCGCGCGCCGGTCACGTTCGGAATACGCGCCCCGAGGGCTCGCAAGACGTCGATCTGCACGACTTCAGTTCGCGTGGAAAAACGATCCCGTTCGAGCTCGGCGGCCAGCACGGGCCACGTGCGTTCGTTCCGTGCCGCAAGCGCCAACGCCTTGCGCATCTCCCGACGCTGGTTGTCATCCGTCACCGCGAGTGCGTCAATCAAAACCGCCGCTGCTTCCGCGGGAGCCAACAACGCAAGCTCCGCTGCCGCCGATATTTTCACGAATGCAGACGCCGTCTTGATGAGCTCCGTGAGCGCGGGTGCGGACGCGCGACCGCATCGACGAACCCGATCCGTCGCATGCACCAACTCGGGATCCGCATCCCGCACGGATTTTTTGGGCCCGGCAGCCGCAAGTTTGTCCCCCATCATGCGCACGTAAAACGGTGCATGCGTCGTACACGGCGACGCTTCGATCACCGCTTCGGCTCGACGTCGACCCGCTTCGTCGAGTTTGTCATACCCCTTCATCGCCGCTTCGGCGCCGACGTTTCCCGCCCGCTCGAGCAGCGCCGCCGCAGCTTTGCCCTGCTCCTTCGAAAGCATTTCGACCAACGCTTGGGGCGTTTGATCATCGAGCGACGTCCTCGCGATCACCTCGGCGACGGAAACCCGCGCCGCATCTGCGCTGGTCGGCGCATACGCCGTGTCGAGCACGAGCGACAAACACGACGTCGAAAATTCACTCGGCAACGCAACTTCGAAACGACTTCCCGCTTTTCGCCAACCGTCCTCTGGAAGTGTGACCTCAAAAAGTTTGTCCTGTGTCGCGAGGTAAAACTTCTTGGGTGCGACGCCGTCGGGAACGTTGCTCGTCGTCGGTCGAATGACGATCTCCAAAGCCGAGATGGGCACCTCGGAGGACGACGTCATCACCGCAAATTCACCTTGGCCGATCCCGGATTTATTTTCGGACCACACGGTCTCGATGTCGCCGTCCGTGAGCGAGGTAATCGCTTTGCCCACGGCACTGGAAGCCGTTTGAGCTCGAAGCAACGAAACAACCGGAGCGGCTTTGGGTTCGGTGACGAGTTTCGCCGTGAGTTTGACCGCGGAGGATCGCTCGGCGTCCGACAAACTCTGCATGCTCGCGCCACGCTTGAGCGAGATCGTCGTCGGGTCGATCTCGCGGGCAGCCACGACGGCCGAACGTCCACAAATGGTCACGTCGTTGCGCCGTTGACCGATGACGATGCGTACACCATCGGCGAGTTTTTCCTCGGTGATGACGTTGACGCTTTCTTCGCCGTATTCGCCTTTGGATTGTCCGGTGAAACCGCTCCAAAGCACCACGGGCGCTTCGCCTTTTCCCGCGAGCGGAGCGGCGACGAACGCGACGAAAAGCGCGCCTTGTGGACCTTCCGCCGTGACCCGAACGAGGTGCTTTCCGCCGGCGAGTTTGACGTCTTCAAGGCGCGGGTTTTTCTTGAGCAACTCTACCGCTTCAGCGGGCAGATCGATCCGCGTTCCTTCGGTATCCACGCAACCTGCGGGTCCGGGACAAACTCTGGCCACGACGGCGCCATCGCGAACAGCAACGGCAAGGGCTTGTTGGCCCCCCGCAGCGGGAGCAACGATGTTGGCAGATCCCGCCCACGTCAGAGCCGAGGCGGACAAGACGACGAGACTCGCGAGCGACGCGAGCGCGTGGCGAAGGCGCATGAAGCGCATGGTTGCCACAACGCGGCGCGATGGCAATGGACGAGATGCGCCGGCGATTCGAATCGTCCGCCGGCGATGGCGTCGACGCGAAGAATCGATGTCGGGTATGTCGTGGAATGGTTATGGAACGAAAAACGATTGGCGGGGCGTAACCCAAAGAATCGCCCGAACGTGCATCACTTCGGGATTTCGATCGTCGGGACCCAGAATCCACCTTCTTCGAGCGGCAAGACGCCCAAATGCTTGGGCGCGATGTTCGTCCAGGTGGTCACGGATTCCAATACGTAAAACTCGGCGCCGGCTTCGATTTGCCCAATGGGTTTGGCGTTCTCGTCACGCTTGGCCCGAATGTTTATGGGCTGCGTTGCTTTCGCGATGGGCGGCTGTTTGTCGAAGCTCAACGTCGATGCGGCGGCGGGCGTCGTTTGTGGAATGTATTGCTCCATCATTTCGCCCTTTTTCAGAGGTTCGAGGTCCCGCACCGGAATCCACGCATCGATGGTCAAGTCATTACGGGAAATCACGTGGACGAACCCATTCTTGGTTTTTTCTCCCCAAAAGAGTTGCCCGGTTCCCTCCATCATGTTCAACGTGAAGACGACCTTGCCATTGGGTTCTTCGTACAAATCGACCTTTTGCTTTTTCGTCATGTACGAACGTCCCTGCTTGGGAAATTCGAGCGGTTCGGGATTGGGGCGAGCCAAGGAAAACGCACTGCAAGGCGCGGTCGCGCGCACTGTTTGTTTCAATGTTCCGCCCACGGGCATTTCAACGGTCAACGAATTCGCGGCCGCCCGTACGAGCTTCACTTTTTGCGCCACCGAAATCCAAATACTCGCGCCTTGGACCGAAATATCGGTTGTCGTGAAAAGCGGCCAATCCGCGACGGGAACATAACCGTCGATACGAACCGCTTCGGAACCCGTCGATGTGGAGAGGCGAGCGCGGAAACTCGAGGGATCAAACGGAATTTCCGACATGGTCATCGGAACGTATCCGCCGCTCAAAGAAGCAATGACATCGCCGCCGGTCGGCTGCTCGAAAACCTTGGTGCCTTTGCCGGCGGGATATGTGCCCTTGATGAGACAACCCGGACCCGTTACGTCTCGTTGCGCCGCAGGTTCTCCCGCATGAGCTTCGGGGATCGCCGACGAGGTTCCCCAAGTTCCAACACCGACCAACGCACCTGCGAAAAGCCATCCCACTGCCCAAAGACCACGTTTCATGTTCGTCTCCACTTTCGCTCCGCCCAGCTCCGCACAGAAACTCGGCGCCGACTCGAAGTGTCTCCGCATGATGCCCGAGACAGATCGAGGGACGTTGATGAGCGCCAAATGATGCAAACAACGATCGATCTCGCTTTTGCTACTCCACGAAAGCTGCCGCGGGCAAAAGACCTGCGCGGAAACGTGGTCGTCGTGGACATCGCGTTTGCTTCGGAAGCAGGCGGCAAGAACTTCGAAGAGGTCACCGGGCGCCTCATTCAGGACTTGGGACCGCGCCTCGTCGCGTGGGTCGATCACCACGACAGCACGTATCACGCTCGATTTGCCGATGATGCGCGGTTTGTCTTGTCCACAAAGGCGGAACACGGCGCGTGTCCGGAAATGATCACACCCGAGCTCGTCGCGCGCGTGGGTCGCGTGGACACGTTGGTTTGTCATGGCGACTTCGACGGTCTGGTCAGTGCCGCGAAGTGGATGCGTGGCGGGCTCGAGCCGTACGCGGGAAGTGATGACGATGCTCGCGCCGTCGATACGCGCATCGGTTCACCGGGGCCCATCGGTCAACGTCTTGATCGGGCGCTGCGAGCGCGACCGCGAGATCACGGGCTCTTCGGGATCGTCGTGCGACACCTCGCGACGGGTTTGTCCGACCCTTCCTTGTGGGAAATCATCGACGCGGCAGGTGCGGAGCTGCTCCCACTCGAAACGGAATCCCGACGACTCGCGCGCGAGTACGAACACATCGAGCCGTCGATCGTCATCGTGGATGCGACAAACCGTAAAGGTCCGTACGACCGGACGTTGCTGCTGCTCATGGGCCAAGAGCGCGCGAAGATCGCCGTCGTGATCGACGGGGACAACGTAACCTTTGCAGCGGCTTTCAACAGCGGCATCAATTTCCTCGAACGTTTCGGCATTTCCGGGGGCATGCCTACCGTCTTGTCGCTCATGCGCCCCAAGCTTGCCGATGCGCTCATCGCACTCGGCGTGCATGCTGACGAGGCGATGCGATTTCGCGTGAGTGCCTGATAGAGTCGTAGAGGTCCTGGTCGCAGGACAAACCCATGACGACAGCCACCAACGAAAACTACTCGATCTTGTCGCGTCGACACGCCTGGGCTTTGACGCTCGTGGCCACCTTGACGATGGCGGTGAGTTACATCGATCGCCAAGCGTTGGCGGCGCTTGCCCCGACGATTTGCGATGAGTTCAAGATTTCCGAGACAAACTATGGCGTTTTGCTGAGCGCTTTTTCGCTGGCGTATTTGTTCGTGTCTCCCGTCGCGGGTGCGCTCGTCGATCGCGTCGGTGCGCGTCGAGGGTTGCTTGGCGCGGTCCTGGTGTGGTCGTTTGTCGCGGCACTTCACGCGATCGTGCCCGGCTTTGGAGTGCTGTTCTTTTTGCGCATCGCGCTCGGCATCGCCGAATCGCCTTCGTTTCCAGGTGCGGCGCAGACCGTGCAGCGTACGTTGTCGGAGACGGAACGAGCGCGCGGGTTTGGCGTGTTGTTCACGGGCAGTTCGATCGGCGCGATGATCGCCCCGCCATTGGCCACGTTTCTGCTGAAGCGTTGGGGATGGCAAACCGCATTCCTGGGCACGGCCGCCGTCGGGCTGGCGTGGGTCCCGTTGTGGCTCATGTTCGCTTGGAAAAACCCGGCGCGTGACTTGCTCGATGCTGTAGCCACCCAAGACAAACCCAAACCCAGTCCCGTCACGGTGCTGCGTCATCCGGCGGTCTTGCGGGCTGCACTGGGTATCGCCGCAGTGGCTCCAGCCATGGGTTTCGTGCTGAATTGGGGCGCCAAGTTCCTCGACAAGGTGCATCACGTGCCGCGTACGGATGTGGGCCCGTACATGGCCCTGCCGCCGCTCATGTTCGACGTGGGCTCGGTGGTCTTCGGGCACTTTGCAAGCGTTCGTCGAAGCAAATTCACCGACGGTTCGCCGGATCGCATGCTGTTTGTCATGGCCGCGCTGCTGACGACGGTGCTCGTCGCTGCGCCGTTCGGGCGCACGCCGTGGGAAAGCATGCTCATCGCCGGGGTCGGCATGGCCGGCGGAGGCGGCGTTTTCGCGATGATCTCGGCCGACTACTTGGCGCGCGTGCACCCGTCACTCGTGTCGACGGCCAGCGGCATGGGCGCTGCGGCTCAATCAATGACGTACATCGTCTTCGCTCCGCTTCTGGGCAAGATCATCGAATCGAGCGGTGGGTACGTCACACCGTACCTCGCGCTTGGCGTGTGGATGATCCCCGGCTGTATCGGCTGGCTCGTGTGGAAACCCCCGCCGCCGTACCGCGCGGACGAACCGGCTGCAGCAACGGCTTGAGTGGGTGTTGAGCAGAAAAACGCGGTGGTTTGCACGCGAGGGGAATGAGAGCGCTCGCCTTGAGTTGAACGTTCGCTACGCGCCCTAACAAGGGCGCGTAGCGAAGAGGCTTTGTTCTCGAGGGGGGGGGGGGGGGGGGGGGGGGGGGGGGGGGG